>CADBOL010000344.1 GCA_902796295.1 Oscillospiraceae bacterium | reverse complement strand
GGTGTCCGGTGGACACCTCTGCCGCAGGCAGAAGCGCCGACCGAGCCGACAGGCGAGACAGGGGGACCGCTTGCGGTGGATGAGGTGTTAATTTAATCCCACGCAATGCGATTCCGCAGCTTCGCACTCCTCGCTCTTTTGTCCTCCGGACATACTTGAAAGCGGGCGATTGATAATCGCCCCTACGTGAGCGGGTAAGGCAAAAATGCGCTTCCGAAATTGCTCGCTGATTCAATTCTCGCGAAATAAAACAACAAAACTGTCCGCAGACCGGTTATACAGTCTGCGGGCAGTTCCTTCTTATGTTTTAAAATTATTATTTTTTCGGCAGAACAGAATATGCCAGGTTGCGGTCGTAGCCGCCGAATTCACGGTATCTGATGCCGACCTCGCGCATACTCTCGCAAAAGGCATTATAGAATTTGTTTTTCGGATTCATTTCCATAAATGTGAGATAGAATTTATCGCGCAGGGTGTTGACCTCAACCATAAGGTGGCCGTCTGTGATGCAGTGAATACGGGAGACGTAATTCTCAAGCTCTCCCCAGTTTTCCTTGCCGACATAGCTTATGAGGAATGAGCCCACCGGCGGCTTTGTGAATGAGCTGTGGGTAATCGCGTAAAGCTTCTTTCTCATAAGGCCCGTGACATCGTCGGTTCCGGATTTTGATTTGAATGTCGAGCGGAATGACTCCACGCTGAATTCAGGCTGCATCTGCAGATACATAAGACTGCGGGTGACCGTGCTCAGATACTCTATATCCTTTGATTCCAGCTCGCGCGGATAATAAACGGAGAGCAGGCGGATAAGGTCGTGATAGGTCTCTGGGCAGCCGACATCGGCGCGGTAATTGCACAGGATGTTGCCGCGGATTGCCTTTGCGGCAGACGGAGAGGTGACCTTGCATATTGCGCGGAACATCAGCGCGGCGAGGATTGAATTGGGGCTGCCGTCATTGCTGCGGGCATATTTCATAAAGTCCCCGGTCTCAAGCTCGAGCTCAAAATAGCGGCAGTCCTTTCTCGGAGTGCGCAGAATCTGGAGCGCGTAGTCCATAGCCGGAATATAGCACATATCCTTTTTTACATTGCCCATCGGGGGATCATCCGGCAGAGCCGCCGGGTCGGGATAGGCATCTTCACCGGGCGCGAACGGAGTATCCGCGGTTTTAATCCCGTCTGCCGCGAGAGTAACGCCGTATGCCTCCTGCACATAATGGTAAAGAGTGCTTTTTATCCAGAACATTACTCCGCAGCCGCCGCAGAGGCCGTGATACATATTGAACCAGATTGTGTCGCCTGCGTATTCGATACTGCAGAGATGATAGTTAACATCCGCCGTGCCGAGTCTGGTGTGTGTCGGGTTGACAGGGGAAACCTTCAGCGGGCGTTCATTGGGTATCAGATCGATGCCGCCGTCGGAGTCAAGTCTGATTTCCTTTGCGTAATAAGGGAATCTTTTGAATGCGGTCTGAGCCGCGCGTTCCAGAGCTTCCGGTTTTACGGGATCGGTCATAACGATTTTGATGCGGATATTATAGGTTATGAATTTATTGGCTTCATAGAGCAGATAACTGTCGGGATTCTGTTTCATGGCTGTTACCTCCCCGGTTTTCAGGCGGGTACAATTGTAAGGAAATCAACAAAGCCGGTCACTTCAAGCAGTTCCATTACTTCGCGGTTGACATTGATAACCTTCATTTTTCCCTGGCGGTTCATTTTTTTCTGAGCTTTCAGGATAACGCGCAGACCTGCCGAAGAGGAATAGGTCAGCCCGTCAAAATCCAGCGTAAGGTCGGTGATACCGTCAAGCTCGTTATCGACTACGGCGTCAAGCTCAGGCGCCGTGACTGTATCCATCTGCCCGCTGACCGAGATAACCATGGCTGATCCTTCTTTTTTCTTTTTGATTGTCATATTGCAAAAGCTCCTTTGCTTATTTTTCCTGAATATCCGGGCGGGGCAGCCCGCCGGTTTATGCATGAACAGTGCTTATCCCTGTTATTATAACACATCACGCCCGTGTGTAAATATTATTTTTAAATTTTTTCAATTAATTTTCTCGGGTTCCGGGCGCTTCAAAAAATAAGGCCGTCAAACTTGAAAATCATATTATTCTGTGATAATATACTATGGGTGATTAAAATGAAAATTATAAAGAAAATACTGTTTTATTTCTGGCAGTTCACATACGGACTGATTCAGAATATCATGGGCCTTTGCATGCTCGCCGTCTATAAAATCAAAGGCAGCAAAAGCGAGTGGTATCACAACGCTCTCATAACCTATATTGAAAAAAAGAATTTCGGCGGCGTGAGCCTCGGAATGTTTATTTTCATCAATAAAAATGTCGAGGGCGACAGGCTTCATGACATGAAGATTCACGAATACGGCCACACGGTTCAGACAATGATTCTCGGGCCGGCATGGCTGCTTATCATTGCTCTGCCTTCATTCATCTGGTGCGGTCTTCCCGCGCTCGTGAAGCTCAGGAAGAAAAAGAACATTTCATACTACTGGCTCTACTGCGAGGGCTGGGCAAATCTCTGCGGCCTCGCCGTGACAAAGGAAAAATTCCTCACCGATGACTGCAAAAACAGAGGCAGATACGGTAAGCCGATCAATCCCAACTACAATAAAAGAAAAGATAAAAAGGGCAGAAAGAGAAATAAATAATGGATTATGATAACAGCACCTTCAATGAGGGAGTATCTCCCGGAGGGCTCAGAAGCACCACTCAGATAAAACTCCTGCTTGAGTATCTCGCCTCAGCTCTTGAGGAGCCGCTCACGCGCGAGGTTGCCGTCGAAGCGCTCACAACACATATGCTTGCGAATTATTTTGAGACCGTGCAGGCAATAGAGGAGCTTCTCAGAAACGGAAGCCTCGTAAAAGGGGAAAAGGACACCCTGCTGCTTACCGATGTGGGCCGTGAGTCTCTCGGGGAGCTTTACGGGGAAATCCCCGCAAGCGTCAGAGAGAGAGCCCTTGCGGATGCGGCTTCGGTTCAGCTGCGCAAGAGGATAGAGGGATCCACCGTCTGCAGGATAGAGCAGGCGGAATCCGGTTATAATGTCATATGCAGAATCCTGCATAAGGATAATATCCTTATGGAGCTGACTCTGCATGCCGTTGACTATGAGCAGGCGGATAAAATAAGGAATTCCTTCAATGACAACACCGCCAAAATCTACGGTCAGATAATATCAATGCTTTACTGAGGTGCGCCTATGCTTGAAAAGCTCAAAGAAGAGGTTTACAGAGCGAATCTCGCTCTTGTGGAATATAAACTGGTTTTGTTTACCTGGGGAAATGTTTCGGGAATCGACCGCGGGAGCGGGCTGTTTGTAATCAAGCCCTCGGGTGTTGATTACTCAAAGCTGACGCCGGGTGATATGGTCGTCATGTCGCTTGACGGCAAAAAGGTTGAGGGAGAGCTCAATCCCTCATCCGACACGCCTACGCATATGGAGCTCTACAACAGGTTTCCGGATATAGGAGGCGTGGCCCACACCCACTCAACCTTTGCCGTTGCCTACGCTCAGGCGGCCCGCGACATACCTCCCTACGGGACCACTCACGCCGACTTTGCCTATGGGGCAATTCCCTGCACGAGAGATCTGTCTCAGGCGGAGATTGAAGAAGAATATGAGCTTAATACCGGCAGAGTGATAGCCGAATGCTTTGAAAACAGAGGCATTGACTGCAATGCCGTGCCTGCCGTGCTCGTTCACTCTCACGGACCGTTCACCTGGGGAAAGAATGCTTCGGATGCCGCGAAAAACAGCGCGATTCTCGAAGAGGTTGCAAAGATGGCATATCTCAGCAGCGGGCTCGGAGCTGAAGAAGCGAGCAAAGCGATACGCAAAAAGCACTATATGAGAAAGCACGGCGCAAACGCCTATTACGGGCAGGGCGGGAAGTAATGTGCAATTAGCAATTTGCAATGTGCAATTGTTAATGTTCAATTGACAATTTACAATTGACAATTGATAATTTCGGATCGCTTCCCTCCGGATTATATATGTTGGTTTATACGACAGCCCGCCACAGGGATATGCGGAGCATAAACCCGCTCCGGATTATGATAAAGAGAAAGATAAAGGATGTATCGGTATGGCAAGAGAGTTTATGGGAAAGGATTTCCTGCTTTACAATGAACCTGCGGTAAAGATGTTTGAGGCGGCGGAAAAAATGCCGGTTTTTGACTGGCACTGTCACCTTTCTCCCAAAGAGATATATGAAAACAGCGAGCCGCGCGATATAGCCGAGCTCTGGCTCGGCGGCGACCATTACAAATGGAGAGTCATGCGCTCGTGCGGCATAGATGAGAGACTTATCACGGGCGATGCTCCCGGCAGGGAAAAGTTCATCGCTTTTGCCTCCTGCATGCCTTCGCTTATCGGAAACCCGATGTATCACTGGTGCCATCTTGAGCTCAGAAGATATTTCGGCATTGACGATATTCTTAATGCTGACACGGCAGAGTCGATATATGAAAGGGCAAACGAAAAGATACGCGCCGGAGGATTCACCCCGCGCGAGCTCATAGCGAAGTCGGATGTTGTATGCCTTTGCACAACGGATGATCCCGTTGATTCACTTGAATATCACACACTCCTTCAGAAAGAGAATCTTCCCTTCAGAGTCCTCCCGGCCTTCAGACCGGATAAAGCGCTGAGCATCGATCTGCCCTCATTCCTTCCCTGGCTCTCACAGGCCGCGAAGGTAAACGGCAGAGAGATAGATTCATACGCCGAGCTTGAGAGATTTCTCAAAGCGAGGATTGAGTTCTTTGCTTCTCTCGGCTGCAGGGCGAGCGATCACGGCTTTTCATATATCCCTTATGAAGAAGCGGGTAAGGATGAGCTTGAGGAGATTTTCAGGGCCGCGAAATCCGGCAGAGCAGTCCCCGAAGCCGAGGCGGATAAATTCAAGACCGCTCTGCTTCGCTTCCTCGCGAAAGAATACGCCGCGAGAGGGTGGGTGATGGAGCTGCACATAGGCCCGATGAGAAACAACAACACCCGCATGTTCAACACCATCGGACCGGATACCGGCTTTGATTCCATTGACGATCAGCCCGTTGCGCGCAAGCTCTCGCGCTTCCTTGATTCGCTCGACAGAGAGGATTCGCTTCCGCGCACGATTCTCTTCACGCTGAATCCCCGTGACAATTATGTTCTCGGCTCGATGCTCGGAAACTTCCAGTCGGCAGGGGTGCAGAGCAAAATCCAGTTCGGTTCCGCCTGGTGGTTCAATGACAATATTGACGGGATGCGCGCTCAGATGACGGCGCTCGCGAATCTCGGAGTGCTCGGCAAATTTGTCGGAATGGTCACGGACTCGCGTTCTTTCCTCTCATACCCGAGGCACGAATATTTCCGCAGGATTGCCTGCAATCTTATGGGCGAGCTGGTTGAGAGCGGTCAGTATCCTTATGATGAAAAGGCCCTGACAAAGCTCGCGGAGGATATCTCATACCGCAATGCGGCTGAGTATTTCGGAATCGGCTGAAAGAACCTGCTTACTTAAACAAAATGCGCACGATGCAGCGCAGAATATACACGCAAAATATAATAAAGGTGGTTAAACTATGGCACAGTATATCATGGCACTCGACCAGGGCACTACAAGCTCCCGCGCTATTATTTTTGACAAAAAGGGAAACATAATCGCGAAAGCCCAGAATGAATTTGAGCAGATTTATCCTCAGGCAGGCTGGGTTGAGCACGATCCGCTTTCAATCCTTTACAGTCAGTTCCAGGCCGTTTCCGCCTGCTTCTCGACAGGCGAAGTCCGCCCGAGCGACATAGCGGGAATAGGTATTACAAACCAGCGTGAAACCACTATTCTGTGGGACAGGCAGACCGGAAAGCCCGTTTATAACGCGATAGTCTGGCAGTGCCGCAGGACTGCCGATTACTGCGAGCAGCTCAAGGCGGAAGGTTTCGGAGATTATATCAAAGAAAAAACCGGCCTTCTTATAGACGCCTATTTTTCGGGCACAAAAATCAAGTGGATTCTCGATAATGTTCCCGAGGCAAAGCGCCTCGCGGATGCGGGCCGCCTGCTTTTCGGCACGGTTGAAACCTGGCTTATCTGGAATCTCACGGGCGGCAGCGTTCACGTGACAGACTACTCAAACGCTTCGAGAACAATGCTCTTTGATGTTGACAATCTCTGCTGGGATCAGACGCTCTGCGACAGGCTCGGCATACCGATGTCAATCCTTCCCGAGCCAGTACCCTCAAGCAAGATTTACGGCAGAGTCGGCAAGGGCATCCTCGGCCTTGAGGCCCTTGAGGGAATCCCCATCTGCGGAGCGATTGGCGATCAGCCCGCCGCTCTCTTCGGCCAGGCATGCTTTGAGCCCGGTCAGGCAAAGAACACATACGGCACCGGCTGTTTCCTGCTTATGAATACAGGCGAAAAGAGAGTCAATTCAAAGAATAATCTGCTCACGGGCGTTGCCTGGGGCATCGGAGATAAAGTCGAGTATGCGATTGAGGGCTCCGCCTTCAACGCCGGCTCGGTAATCAAATGGCTGCGCGATGAGGTTCATCTCATAGATTCCGCGCGCCGCTGCGATGAGCTCGCCGAGAGCGTTCCCGATGCAAACGGCATCTACTTTGTGCCCGCATTTACGGGGCTCGGCGCGCCCTACTGGGATATGTATGCGCGCGGCTGCATAGTAGGCCTTACAAGAGGCGTAAACAGAGCCCATGTCGCAAGAAGCGTGCTTGAGGCAATCACATATCAGATGACCGATCTGCTTGAAGCCATGAAAGCCGACTCCGGCATTGATTTCAAAGAGCTCAGAGTTGACGGAGGCGCGAGCGTATCGGATATCATGCTCCAGATCCAGGCGGATATGATACGCTGCAATGTCAACAGGCCCAAGACGGTGGAGACCACGGCTCTCGGCGCCGCATATCTTGCAGGTCTCGCGGTCGGCGTCTGGAAGGATAAGGAAGAGATTGAAAAGAACCGCGAGGTTGACAAGATCTTTGAGCCTCAGATGGATATTGAAATCAGAAACAGACTCTATGACGGCTGGAAGAGAGCAGTAGAATGCTCAAAAGGCTGGGCAAAATAATATGAATCGCAGCCGGCTGAGCGACAGCCGGCGGGCGGCGGAAGCGGATTGAAATCCGCCCCGTAAATCACAAAAAACAGAGTTCGGCCCGCGGGATTTTCTGCTTCCCGCGGGCCTTTTTCTGCCTGACAAAAGGAAAAATCATATCTTATCTGTATGAATTCCGGATGTTTTTAAAGTAAACCTGCCCAAACCCGAAGCACGCATATTGTATATTTTAAACAATATTTTATAAAATTGTTAATAATTTTTTTATTTCTATTGATTAATAAAATCTCATAATATATAATTACACTGCAAATTTGCCGGAAAAAGGCTCTGGCTTAAGTCATTTAAAAGGAGGAAATATGATGACACACTGTAAAAAAGTCCTGAGTATTGTATTATGTCTTGCAATGCTTCTGGGCACGCTCACAACAGGGCTGATGTTTGCGTCGGCGGCGGAAGATACCGCCATTCCGACCTATGCAAGCCTTCAGTCAAAATACCCAAACACCGACCCGGACGGCAATTTCTT
>CADBOL010000343.1 GCA_902796295.1 Oscillospiraceae bacterium | reverse complement strand
ATCGAAGACTGCAAGAAGGCAATCGCAATCGTCGAGACCATCGCTAACGGCCCCGAGACAGGCGCTATCTACAAGGGCGTTGTTACACGCCTGATGAGCTTCGGCGCATTTGTCGAGATAGTTCCCGGTATCGAGGGTATGGTTCACATCAGCCAGCTCGATGTCAAGAGAACTGAGAAGGTTGAAGACGTTGTCAATGTCGGTGACGAAATCATCGTCAAGGTTCTCGAGAAGGACGATCAGGGCAGACTCAATTTCTCACGCCGCGATGCACTCATCGAGGTTGAAGGTCTTGTTCCCGAAAACAATCCGGCCGAAAACAACCGCAGAGGCGGCAGCTTCAGAGGCCCCAGAGGCAACAGACCCCCGAGAAAATAATCCGAACAAACCAATTTTTTCACGGCATCATCCGGTGCCGTGAATTTTTTATTGATTTTTATAATAATAAATGATATATTAGAAACATCTAAAACCTGCAGCATTGACCTTTTTAAAATCTGCACTTTTCTCTTCGGGCAAAAGTGCAAATTTTGTATCTGCATAATTTGAACGGTCATTGGGCGTCGGGTTTATTTACCGGCAGTCAAAGTTATGCTTTATTTTCAGCAGTTTTGATTGCAAAAAATCATATTAAGAGGAGGGCAGGTAAAAAATTTACCTTAAAATGAGCAAAGTTTAATGCGGCAACATAATTATGAAAAAGGAGTTTAAAAATGTTTAAATCAAAAAAACTGATTTCAATTTTACTGGTTATCTCAATGCTCGCGGGCATGGGATTGTTCAATGCGTCGTCGATAATCGCGTTTGCGGAGGAAGGTTCAGAAGAAGGATTTCCGACCAATGGCAAGGGCTCATTTAATCCTGTTTTTGTCGATGATGATGGCAATGAGATTAACATGAATGAACTTAATGAGAATTATGCAGATGAGGATTCAAGTTACAATGCCGGTGATTTGCCGGCAACTTATGACGCGAGGAAAGATAATTTGGTTACAAGTGTTAAAAAACAGAATCCCTATGGTACTTGCTGGGCTCATGCTGCAATAAATTGTCTTGAGGCTGATGCAATCAAGAAGGGTTATTATACCAAAGATAACGCTGATTTTTCAGAATCTCATCTTGTATGGTTTGCATACAATCCTATATCAAGTTCAAACTCAAGCAGTTTAAACGACGGATGTGATAATGTTTCAGATCTTAAAGATGCATTTAATGGCGGCGGAAATTATTATTTTGAATTAAATGCATTATCCCGCTGGGAAGGTATTGCAAAAGAAACAGACTTTATTTATCCACCGACAAAAGCATTAGATGAAAGCAGCAGATATAATACTGGAACAAACCTTGTGCTTGATTCTTTAGTGAAACTATCTTCTAACAATCTTGATGAAGTTAAAAATTGGATAATGGATCATGGTTCTGTATGGTATTGTTACTACTCCTCAAGCGGAACAAATGTTAGTTCATCTTCAGCATACAATACAAGTTTAGGAGAAGAATATTTTAATCATGCCGTGTCAATAGTTGGTTGGAATGATAATTTCTCTAGGGATAATTTTAAACTGTTTAGTCGCCCGAAAAGCAACGGCGCTTGGTTGATTAAAAACAGTTGGGGAACTGGCGCAGGCGACAATGGGTATTATTGGATATCATATGAAACCCCTGCCGCATATTTTGGATTCAGTGTAGCCCAAAAATCAAATCTCTTAAACAATTATACTTACAACGGAGCAGTTTATGATACCCTTACAATAAAGGAGTTCGATGCAAAAGCCGTTTCTGTTGCAAATGTTTTTACTGCTAAAGAAAAAGAGACTCTTTCGAAGGTGTCTTTCTTTTCAGCTCAAAATGATGTTACAACAGCAATCAGTATTTATAAACTGAACAGTTCACATAAAAGCCCTGTTGAAGGAAGCTTAGTTTCAACAATCACAAAAGAAATACACAATTCCGGTTATCAAACTGTTGATCTGACTAAAAAAGTTGATTTAGTTAAAGGTCAGCAATTCTCCGTTGTAATTAGTTTTACGTCAAATGGTTCAGGAGAATTTGCTAATAAAGTTACTATAGCAAAAGAGGGTAAAAGAGGATTTAAGAATGATGATGTAGTGAAATACTCTAAATTCTCTATTGAAAAAGGGGAAAGTTGGTATTGTTATTCAAATGATACTTGGCTGGATAATTATGATGAGGCTATTGGCAACAACTACATTAATGCCATAACCGAGTCAACTTCCGGATCATCAACACCCGTTACACCTACAATACCCGATATAAAATTTACTGCATCACCATCAACAATAACCGTAAACGAGGGTTCAACAAGCTCAGTAAAATTATCATATGTTAAGGGAGATTATTTACCGACCCTTTCCTATTATGACTACGATAAGAGCATGATTACCCCTGAATGGGATAAAAACTGGAATAGTGATGCAACCACGGATTATATTAACCTTAATATAAAAGGATTAAAAGCCGGAACAACATCTTTTAAAGTTAAAGCATATGATGGAGAAACAGGTACACTGTATGGTACCGTAACTATTAATGTTACAGTCAAAGCCAAATCCACGCCGACACCGTCAACTCCTGATTACAGCAAGGTAAAGGTTACAATCAGACAGCCGGCAACGACCACAATCAGGCAAAGTTTAGATGGACTTTATCTTCATGCTACCGCCGAGAATCTTCCCGAAGGTGCAGAAATAGTATGGTATATTCCCGATGGTAACGGAACAACTGTATATGGAGAATGCGTGGATTGCAATGTCAGCGGTCATCCGGAAGGTTGTCATGCATGTTATTTTGAAGGCAAGAATCCTGGAACAGTTACAATTTCAGCTAAATTGGCAGATGCAAAAGGAAACTATCTGCAATATAACGGAAAAGATATTTCTGATAGTGTAGAGATTAAAGTTGAATACACCAGTTTCTTCCTTCTCTTTATTGATTTGATCTTATTCATTTTTGGTGGCATTGGAAGAACTTATAATGCATAAATAGTCATTGAATAATATTTTAGTTATTATTTCCGGGCTGTCGGGGCTTAAATCCGGCAGCCCTGTTTTGGAAGGTGGATGATTTTGAAAAGAATAATTTCCGTAATAATGTCGGCGGTTATGATAATGTCTTTTGTGCCGCTTCTTTCGGGTATCACCGCCGGAGCCGCAGGTGAAAGCTATGCAACGGGTGATATAATCGAATTCGGATATTATCCTCAGAGCGAGGTAAAAGATACCGAAACGCTTAAACAGCTTAATGCCGCTCTCAAAGAGAGCGATTGGAAGTCTTACGGGTATGGATCCGGAATAAGGGAAAGCAAAGCTTACTTTGGATACATAGAAGCCAGTGAATTAGTTGCTACAGTCAGCAGTGATTATATGAAATACGCTGATACAGTTCTTAACGGAATAAAATACAGAGCTGTAACCTTTTCTCAGTTCAGACCGGTACAGGATTTCACCTTGAGTAATGAGAAAAACTCAAATCAGGATGAAAACGGTTATTATCCCGATAATGTTTACTGGTTCCGTTTTGACCCTCTTGAGTGGACAGTACTGGATCCTGATTCCGGTCTGGTTGTAACAAAAGATGTTATTGATGCTCAGCCGCTTCTTTCGGGGGCAGAGTTCGGCAAGAATAATCCTCCGACGGAAAGTCAAATTGAAAATGACAGAACAATTTTTTTTGACAGGATATCGGATTGGTCTGCATCAAGTCTTAGGAAAATACTTAACGAAGAATTTTTAGATACTGTTTTCACACCTGAACAGCAGCAGCTTATCAAGACAACCGAAATAACAAATCTCAGTGAAAATTCAATTACCGGCGAAGGCAGTGAATACATTGGCGGTGAACCGACCGAAGATA
This sequence comes from Oscillospiraceae bacterium, assembly GCA_902796295.1. Taxonomy (GTDB): domain Bacteria; phylum Bacillota; class Clostridia; order Oscillospirales; family Acutalibacteraceae; genus CAG-177. The sequence goes on along the minus strand of CADBOL010000343.1, from coordinate 642 downwards.
AATGCTTTTTGCTTTCTTATGAGGATATACTGAAACCTGAATACGAAATATCCCAGGAGTTTGAGTATGGATCGGATTATGCAAAGTGTCAAGGTCTCTCTTTGGTTAGCGAAGAAACAGGGGCGGCAGTCTGGATGTTGAGAACTCCGGTTTCAAAATCTTCAAATAAATTGATTTATCCAACTTTTGAAAGCGGTGATATTTATGCCGGATTTGAAGAATTATTAAAGGATTCTTTTTGTGAATTTGGAATAAGACCTGCGATTTCGATTAAAAATATAGCTGAAGCTGAAACGGAATACATTCTTTCATATAACGCCAATGGCGGAAGCGGAGCTCCGGATAATCAAAGAGGAGCGAGAGAGTATGTTATAAGTTCCGCAGAGCCGAAAAACGGAAACAGGCATTTTCTCGGCTGGTCGGAGGATAAAGCATCAAAATCTGCCGACATCAAACCGGGAGAGAATATCAAACTGAGAAAAAACACCGCACTTTATGCTGTCTGGAGCGAAGGATTGTTCAAAGCAACATTTAACGCAGGCGAGGGGTCATTCACCGACGGATCAAAAACAAAAACGGTTTCATCTTATTCCGGTGATAATATCTCTGTGCCGGATATACCGGTACGCGAGGGTTATCTTT
>CADBOL010000342.1 GCA_902796295.1 Oscillospiraceae bacterium | reverse complement strand
TTTACCGTCTCCGGAATCAGCGGTGTTTGATATACTGTTTGTTCCGGCTGCAGGGTCAGTGATTCCTTCATCCGTGCTCTGACTGCCGGCTCCGATATCCGCATGGTTTTCATCAGGCAAATCCGGCTCTCCGCCGGCTAGGTCGTCGTCCCATGAATCCATCAGATTTTCAGAGACCTTTCCGTGGTTTTCCCCGGATTCTGAATAACGACTATCCCCGTTTTCCGGGGAAGAACCGTCATTTACAAACCCGCCGAAAAAAGAAACTGTTTTATCTCCGGTATCCGGAGATTTCTCAAGAGCTTTTTTTACAAGATCGTCAATTATCAAATCATTGGACTGTGTTACAATCTGAGACTCTTCGGAATTCCGGCTGTCCGAATCGCTGCTTTGACTGCAAAAAGGACATATTGAAAACCTTTCCGGATTATAATATTTATTGCATGATGAACATCTGATGCCTGCCAAACCTATGCACTTCCTTAAAGCTTTTTAATTATAGCGAATGTAGTGTTGTCACGAATGATATTGTTTTTTTGCGCTGTTCTGGCGCATTTCCGCTCAAGAGCATCCGCGGCCTCATTTATGTTTCGGAAATTATTCAGAATAGTTTCAATGGTTTCACTGTCAAGAGTTTTATAAAGACCATCCGATGAAAGTAAAACAATATCGTCTTTTTCCAGTATATACGGTTCACGATTTGTATCAACGAGTTTGAGATTGCCTATCCCAAGATAGCTTATCAGAGCTTCTCCTTTGGCTTTTTCTTTTTCATACTCTTCGGGGCCTATTTCACCGCATGCGACCCCTTCATTAAGCGCCATCAAATAATTGTGATCCTTGGTCAGCTGAGTGAGTTTATTATTTCTGCACAGGTAAATCCTGCTGTCTCCGACTGATATCCAATTCATAAGGCAGTCTCTGAGAGCAACGCTGACAACGGTTGAGCCCGCTCCCATTTTTTCGCCTTTTTCATTTTTTAGATTATTGATTATATAATCCGACTGTTTGACGGTTTCTATAAAGAAACCGGTAAAATCTTCAATACATTCAAATGACTCATACCTGTCATTAATACTTTTTACTGCAATATCCGCAGCCGGCCTTCCGCCTTCTGCGCCGCCCATTCCGTCGGCAACCGTTATGATACCCTCATTATTTCTCAAAACCAGTCCCGATGAATCCTGCTGATCTTCTCTGTCTCCGACAGTTGAAAAAACCGAAACTTCAAACGAATCGTTTTTATCATAAAACGAATAACGGTTTCTGTGATTTTTCATAGCGAATTACTCCTTAGTATTCCATACAGCAATCGCAGAGAAATTATCCATATTCTTTCCCTCTCCGTTTTTCCGGATTTCTTCAACCATAGAGTCAAGCCATTCTTTGACTGTTGAGCTTTTTCTGAGCAGTTCACACATGGTCTTTTCCTCTATCAACTCCCAAAAGCCGTCGGAACAAAGAAGAAAGGCCCGTATGCCTTTTATTTTTTTCTCTTCCGTCAATTCAAACTCCGGACCGTCTTCCCACTCTGTACCCAACGCTTTAAGCACAAGACCTCTGTCCGGATGATTTCTGATTTGTGAATCTTTTATTTCATGAGTCAAGACAAGCATCTGAGGCACACTGTGGTCAAGTGTTCTGAACTTGACTTTATGCCTGCCGAACGCATAGCATCTTGAATCACCGATATGCCCTATATATACATTTACGCCGTCTGTCAACATGGCGACGGCGGTTGTTTTCATTTTTGCTTTTGCTTTTCTCACAATCTGTTCTCCGAGAAGAAAATCCTGAGCTATCTCAAATGTTTCCGGCAGAAAATCCTTCATTCCATTGCCGTTTTCGAAGAACTGTGTCTTAAATGTTTCAACAACACACTGCGAAGCTGCATCACCCATTCCGTGACCGCCTAAACCGTCACAGAGCACAAAGCAATACTTGCCTTCGTTTTCAAAAGCACCCGCGGAATCTTCGTTCACTTCTCTTCTGCCTTTGTCTGAAAAAACTTCGTATGTAATCAAAAGTCTGTTTCTGCCCTTTCCCGCTATTTTTTCGGAGTCCCGCAACCGGGACATTTTTTCAGATTCGCATCATACTGCAATGCGCATTTTTTGCAAATTGTAATTACCCCGGATGATTGGTCATCGAAACTGTTTTTTGACCTTCTTTTTCCCCTTTTTTTGCCGCCCGTTTTGCCCTTGGCTGCAAAAAAAAGCGCAATTGACGTTAAAACCAGATTCAGCGCCAATCCGATATAGATAATAATAAACTCAGTATACATACAGCCCCCGATTAAAAGATAACCTAACCGTTGTTTTCAATAAAAGTGAATTTTTCATCGGCAAACATCAGCTCATCGCCGTCGTTTATTTCAATTTCCGTTGCCGGAGCTATTTCAATCCCGTTAAGTCTTGTTTTGTTTACGGAATTCAGATCCATTACAAAATAACCGCGCTCACGCGAAATGATACAGGCATGTTTCCGCCCGAGCAATCGGTTATCGCTTATGCAGAAGTGGCACACATCAGGCTGTCTTCCTATGATAAAGACCTTCTCGTTAATATTTATTACTTCATTCCCCGCGTTCCTGATCAGGATTGGCCCGGAAGTGTCACCTGCCGCTTTTGAGCCGAGTGTTTCAAACGAATTCCTGCGTTCATTCATTTCTACGTGCTTAACGCTCTGCTTTTCTTTCGGCGTTTCGATTCTGTGCGTACATTCCGAGCAGTAAGTCGCGCCCTGGACAACCTCTGCTCCGCAAAACGGGCAATTAATTGTTTTTTGCGGTCTGCTGTTTATTTTTTCAAGATAGGATTTTATATCAAAAATTGAAAAACTCGCGGAATCGTTGAATATCTGCACATATTCTTTGACATAATCATTATTATCTTTGCCCGAGAATTTACAATACTGAACAAGAGAATGAAAAAAGTCATGGACATTTCCGCCCGCATCATATCCCTGGACCGGAACATAAACAAAAAATATTTCATGTGTAGCGGCGCTGATAAAAACCTTATCATAGCTTAAAAATACACGCTGCAGATTGTAATTCGCTTCATTGAGCGATTCAATTGCCGAAGTCATCTCATCAAGGATTTTGGAAAATGTTTTTTTTCTGACAGGATCTTCCAGAAACTCCTCGAGCGAGCAAAGATCGTTGATGTTGAAATACAGCCTGAATTTTGCTTTTTTCTTCTCAACATCGAGCTTTATCAGGCAGGGGATTTCGCCGTTATTGATATCATGTATTTCGCTTTCGCTTAGTTGCTGACTCTTTTTTCCGTAAAAAACAAGCTTTGATGAGCCGGGTTCAACAAGAAGTTTGATTTTATTCTTCATTCCCGCTTTACCTCTTTGCGTTGTTAAGTGCTTTCAGAGCCTCTTCAACTCTTATTTGCGCCTGTTCAATCAGGTTTACTAATTCATTGAATCTTGCAAGCAATGGTGCGCTTTTTAATAAACTTGTTTTTGTGATTTTTGACGCAACATCTCTCTGCTCCTGCTCCAGGCGGTCTTTTTCTTCAAGCGCCTGATTGTAGTTTTTCTGAGCGGCATTTATCCTGTTTTGCTTTTCTGCTTTGGCTTTTGCCGCGGCAGCAGCGGCGTCCTCCTGCTTTTTTATGGACGCCGCCGTGCTTTGAACATTGCTGCTTAGTGATTCAAGTTCTGCGATAACCCTGTCAATTCTTGCGGTCTGCGCGTCAATCGATGCAATGATGCCCCTCGCTTCGGCTCCTCTCCAGGCGGAAACAATCGTATCCTTATACTTATATAAGTCGTTTTTTGCCGACCTGAGCTGATCTGCATAAGAGCGAAGCTGAGCAGCCTGACTGTTTGCAAGATTAATATCAATTGACATGGTTATTATTCCTTTTCTTCAAAAGATTATTTGTTGTCGGTTTTACCTTGAACCTCCGCCGCCTGTGTCGTTCTGAGAATCCTCGGTACTGACATTTACAACACAAGCGCCGATATAAAGCCCATCTGAAGTGGAAACGGTAATTGTAGCATGACCTTCAGCTTTCGCTGTTACAAGGCCGTCTGATGAGACGTCTGCCACCTCACTCCTGTTGGATCTCCAGGTTAAATCATCTTTGCTGTACCGGTCGGGAAGAGTTTTAATTGTAAGCTTTTCGGATTTACCGGGAGAAAGCGAAAGCGTATATGCGCTGATTCCGATATATCCCGCAGCAGGTTCGGTTACTCTTTCTATATCCTTTGAAAGCTGAGTGACATCCTGCCAGAAAACAACATCCCCATCACTGCTGTATATCTTCATTTTAACTGCTTTATCTTCGCCTACAAGCTCCCAGCTGAATGAAAGCTTTATTTTACCCATCAAAGTATCTTTCGAGCCGAGTGACAGTGTGATTATCGGGAAATAACCGTTAACATCCAGATTGAAACTGCTTTGACGGACTATGATGATATCCTCATCGGTTTCGTCATATGTGGTTGAGTATTTGATGCCCGCTTCGGCTTTGAATCTGAATGCGCATTTGATTTTTGCATCCGCAACTCCAATACCCAAAAATTTCAGTTCAACTTTTATTCCGGGACCAACGTCAAGCTTAATGGATGCATTGCATTCAAGTGATGACTCTTTTGTGGTTGACTTTTTGGTCTGACCGTTTTTATACTCTGTTTTGAGATTATCCGAAACCACAAGCTTTACTTCCAACTCGCCGTTAGCGTTGGCAAACAAAATTGCTTCAAGAGAAACCGAAAAACCGGTCGCGCCGATTGGAATAGGCATTGTCGCTATGGTTAATTCCGACTCAAGCTTACCCTTGAATGTCAAAGATGATTCAAGCTCATAGTTTACTTCAATTGAATATGAATCAATTCCGTTTGGAATGCCCAGCCAATTCTTGGAAAGCTTTATGTCAGGTTTAACATAAACATTCTTTATTTGGAGTTTTCCGTTAATCTCATAACCGCCGCTGAACTTGCCCGTCATCACACTAGGATGTTTTTCGGTCTGATCAGGATTAAGATCCAACTTGGATTTCAGCTCGTCAAGACTAATTTCTCCATTTTGGTATTTTTCAATTGCCTCAGAATTGTCGTAAGGATCCTTGCCAAACAGGTTTTTGTCCGGAATGACGGATGTTTTGTTGAACCATTCACCCGGAAGGTTGCCTTTTTCATCTCTTATTTGAGGCTCTGTATCTGCCGTAAGTTTTCCCTCTAATGACGTGCCTAATAACAAGTCCCAATTCTTGGCGACACTGACTTTTCCGTTAGTAAAATTAATATTTAAACTGAAATCTTCACCTTTAGCTATCGATTCAACATCATAGCCACTTGACGATATCAAGCTGCCTGTCTTTGCTACGCCTGTGTAGCTGAGGTTCGTAGTCTTGTCGGCAAAAGTGACTCCGTCAGCCAATATTATATCTTCTTTAGTGGGAACGGCGACCACTCCGGAAATCTCAACTTCTTCATAAACTTCACCTATTTCGGGCTCTACCGTCGTTACCGTAACAGTGCCGTTATCATTATAAACAACTTCTGTTATTTTTCTTGCAACACCCGACGGGTTTTCGGGAGTCGGAGGAAGAATGACAATGTCATTTTCCTTTACATCGGCTTTACCCTCCATATTATATTGCCCGGGTTCGGTCTCTATGGCAATTACATCGCGTTTATCCTTGACCTCAGGGTTCAGCACAACATTTTCAACCGGCTCTGATTCTTTGCTGTGATAAAGATCTACTGCCCAGTTCAATATCTTATCGGCTTTCTCAGGTGTAAGAGTACCTTCGGCAACCTTAAAGCTGTCATTTTCAATAGCGCCGTTTTTCGCCGCATACTCAACATATGAGCTTTCGCCTACATCGATATCCGCGGCTTTCAGCGCGGTTTCAACCGCAAAGCTTGTCCTTACCGATTCGTCAGGCCGGAAATCTGATTTATCGGGCGTGATAATGCCCCAGTCGCAGCAGGACTGAATATAATTGAAAATATCGCTGCTCCTGTCAATATCGGTAAAAAACGGCTCGTCGGTTGAATAATCATCCAGGCCGAATTGTGAAGCAAGCGCTTCAACCCACTGAGCTCTCGTAATAAATGCTTCAGTACTCCCTTTGGAACATCCGCTGATTAACGAAAATGAAGAAACAGAAATCACCAGAGTCAGTATTAAGGCAATTGTTTTTTTCATTTACAGCCTCCATTTTAAAAATACCCGCCGCTCTTTCAGATTTTATCACCGTAAAAGAGCGGCAAAAAAATCATCAGTGGAATTCCATTCCGGATGTGTTCTGTTCAAGCATAATTTCTGTTTCCTCGTAGTGTTTTGCCGAATCGTCAAGGAACAGTGCATATTTCTCAACATTTGCCTTGTAATCTTCTATGGGCTTTTTATAGGAATCCATTTTTTCTTTTGTAGCTCTGGCAGCATCGCTGAGCCAGTCCGCGCTCGTGCAGGTGGCAATCGCTGTCTGTATATCATTCAGATCCTGAGTCATTTTTTCGTTGTAATTTCTTATTTCTTGAGCTGTATCAATAAGCTGTTGAGTGGAAACTTTAACTAATGCCATTGTTCATTTCTCCTTTCAATCGCTGCAATTAATAAGTCGTCGGAAGTGATTTTGCTTTTTTGGCAATGTCTTCCTGAGTTTCTCTGTATGATTTCGCGCTGAGTCTGCAATGAGCCACAAAATCATCCATCAGAGATTTCATATGCTTCAAAGCGTTTTGATACTCTTGTATCTGAGCTAAAAATGATTGATAATCTGAACCTGTCCAATGAGCATCCAGATCATGCGCTTTCTGTGCTAAAGCATTATACTGAGTTTCATAGTCTCCTGCGAGAGTTTCAATTTTTTTTGCGGCTTCTTCAACCGCTTCAGGGGTTACTTCAATTATCTTTGCCATTTTTCTTCCTCCGCTAATAATAGTTTTTATATTAACATCAGTCTTGAGCCGTTGCAGATTTCCAGCCCGCTGACCGATTTGTTAATATCAAGGATTTTCCCGGTTTCAAAATCACAGATGACTGTATTATCCATCGGGATAAACAAACCGCCTGTTATTTCGTTAATCGCTTTTTTTATAAGTTCAAGCACGGTGCCCATCTGTGATACAGACGGGATAAAAATATCAAAGGATTTAAGAAGCGAGGGAACATAAACCTCTACAAGAATTTTTTCCATTTTTATCCCTCCGTTCCGCTCTCTGATGAAAGCTGCTTGACCTTAACCGTTTTGCCGTTCTTTATGTAGTAACCGAAACCGTCGCCGATTTCTTCATAAAGACCGGATGTGATTTTATTGAGTTTAAACGGTGATGAATCGACAACGCCGTCGCCTATCCACAAGCCCTCGGTCCCTGAGAGATGGCGTTTATACCATGCGTCATATCCGAATGATGAAAATCCCGAAGATGAATCCATAATAATAAATCTGAGATTATAGAATGACTCCGATTTCTCAATAATCAGACGGATCCTTTCTTTGTTTTCGTCATTCATCTGCTCGATGAGCCGCTGCATTCCGAAAAAGATATATATCTTGGTTTCGTAGCCGGCACAGGCGCTGACATCTCTGCCCGAATCAACATAATTATTATGCCTGTCAACCGTAAGGCGGAATAAAGACTCAACAAGCGGGTTCAGATCACCGCTTTCAATGCTTACTCCATCGATATCTCCCAGCATTTTCGCAGGGTCAAAAACAGTCGTCTGAGCGATCCGCGAAAGTAACGCGCCGAACTCCTCGGCAAACGGAATGAGCGAGGCAAGCTCCATTGATGAAACCGCGAAAGCAACTTTATCGGAAAGACTGATTCCCGTTGCTTCAAGCGAAGAGCAGTTAATACCGAAGGGAATAAATCCAAGGCCGTTGACTGCGGATTCGATATTCTCAATCCTGACAGTTTCGGGCAGGACAGGAATCGGAACCGCAAAGCTCTCAGCTTCACTGCGTTTGCTTTCAGAAAACCTGCGTATGAATTCGCTTATATCTTCCGCGTCACTGCAGTAAGCCGTCTGGAATTCAAACACTTTTTCCAAAGCAACAAGACCTCTGCCTTTATATTTTGAGGGAACTAGGCCTTCAGTCCTGCCGACAATCATCGAATAATCACTCGGGTCATTCATCTGCAGTGCATACAGAGTTTTGAAGTTTTGCTGTGTGCGGAATCTCACCGCGTTTGTGCTGCTGGCGGATATAACAAAATAAATACCGTATTTGACGCCGTCACGCGAAAGAATATTGAACTGCTCGAGATAATCTTCATACTGCTCTGAAAACCCGGAAATATTATTGATCAGCACGACAATATTCGGGCAGGTGCTACCGCTGTTGCGGCAATACTCCGCATAACCGCCGCCGAAATCGGCAAATAACCGCTTGCGGTTATCAATCTCTTTGGTAAGCATTTTGAAAAGATTGACCGTTTTTTCCTCATCATTTGCGGCTATAAACCCGCCGACCTGGGGGGCTTTTTCAAATGCTCTGAGAGTTTCCGCGCCGAAATCCATTATATAAATATTCACTTCATCGGCTGTGTGGTTCTTTATCAGAGAATAACATACGGCAGTCAGGAATGTCGCTTTGCCGTTGCCGTTAAAACCGTAAACAATACAGTTGCCGTCTGATGAGATGGGCACGGTCAATAAAGCCTGCTTCTGATTAAACGGATCGTCATACTCTCCTATAACAGGATCAAGGAAGTAATCTTTTTTAGTATAACCGTATTTCTCTTCCAGATCATCAATAAAAATCCTGTCCGGTATCGGCTCTAACCAAAGCGCTCTGACCGAAATGTTTTCTTCAACCGCCAGATCGGAAAGATACTTGACAACGCCTACAATCTGTTTGACGCTCCCCTGATCGGAATCCGTCTTTTTGGACGGAGCCGCGTTGACAAGAGTTCTGCCGAGATTATCAACAATTCTTATATTCTCATCCAGTTCTTTTTCAGTAGTATCCGACGGATAATAATCCGCTCCGGACCAGGCCGACTGACCGAGCGCGAAAAACTCGTTGAATCCGACCTGCAGATAAAATCTGCCTGTCTGTGAAAGCTCTGCAGCGTCGGGGCGCTTGATCATCTCCTGGCTGTCTGCCTTATCCTGAACCTTGAGACAAACTCTGAATTTACTGTTACTCCAGATCTGGTCGTCAACAACACCGCTCGGCTTCTGTGTCGCGAGAATAAGATGGACACCCAGACTTCGGCCGATTCGCGCAGCGCTGATCAGCTGCTCCATAAACTCGGGCTGCTGTGATTTAAGCTCTGCGAACTCATCCGAAATAACGAACAGATGCGGAACCGGCTCGCTGACAGCCTTTGACCTGTAAAGCTGCTGATATTTATAAATATCCATCGTGCCTTCGTTGGATATTCTTCTCGCCTCGTTGAAAAGAGCCTGCCTGCGCCTCAGCTCGCTCTGAAGTGAAATCAGAGATCTTTTTATTGACGCGCCGTCAAGATTGGTAATGGTACCTGCGAGGTGAGGCAGCTTAATTCCTTTTTCCGGATCTTCAAAAGCGCCTGTCAGACCGCCGCCCTTATAGTCGATTAGAATGAAAGCCACTTCATCCGGGTGGTAATTGACAGCCAGCGAAAGAATATAGGTGATTACAAACTCCGATTTACCGGAACCTGTCATACCGGCAATCAATCCGTGGGGTCCGTGATACTTTTCATGCAAATCAAGGTTAAACGATGAACCGTTGGTGTCAACACCGACCGGAGTCTGGAGAGAAAGGGTCGGATTTGACTCCTTCCAGCGGCTCAGCGCGTTAAGGTGCTCAATCTTCCCGACTCCGAACATGTCGAGGAAAGTCATCATGGGAGGCAGAGTAAATGTCTGCTTGCTGATATCAAGCTCAATCTTAGCTATATCGTGAGCAAGATTTGTCATTAAGTTTTCATTTATATAGTCTGCGTCAAAAGTGATTTCACGGCCGGATGTGTCATCTCTGTCATATATCCGCGACATCCTGTTTTCAAGTGAAATAACCGTTTTGGTTTCTTTCGGCAGATTGCTGATTAACGGAGCGGCAAAAATAACGCTCGCGCTTAAGACTCCGCTTGAAGAAACCAGCTGTTTTAACGCGTCGCATTTGCCGCTGAGCGCAGGGTCAACCGAAATAATCACATAATACGGTGTGTTTTCGGAATAGTCGCCTGTTCTGTCTTCAGCCCTTACCAGGATATTCTTTTCGATATACGCCGACAATTCCCGGACATCATTGAGATTATTTGCATAAAACCTTACTTCCTTATCGTCAGTCCAGAAATG
>CADBOL010000341.1 GCA_902796295.1 Oscillospiraceae bacterium | reverse complement strand
TGTACTTCTTGCCGCCACAAAAATGGGTAATACCGTAACGACCAGATATGATACCGCCAAAATAAAAGAGGATTATCTGGTTGATTCGCCTTCTCTTTTAATTGATATCAAGGCTCTGCAGGGTGATTCCTCCGATTGTATACCCGGCGTTGCAGGTATAGGCGAAAAGACCGCGAAAGATCTTGTTTCAAGGTTCGGCACCATTGATGAAATTTACGCAAATATTGATACTATTGATATAAAGGCGGGAGTCAGGACAAAGCTTGAAAATGATAAGGATATGGCTTATCTCAGCCGTACCCTCGGCACTATCAGCCGTGAGGCGCCTGTTGATAAGGCGTATTCGAGCTATATTCCCGGTGAAACCGATGCTTATAAGCTTACATCGATTCTCTCACAGCTCGAGATGTTCAAAATGATTGAGCGTCTCAATTTAAAGCCGGCTGTATCCGCTGACAGTTCCGAGAATTCATCTGGAAATGAAATTCACGATGTCAATACATCTCCTTATGAAGCAGAAGATCTTAAGCTTCTGTATAATTCACTGAAAAAAGAAGGAGCGGCATATTTCGTTTTTGATAGCGGTTTATTCTATGTGATTACCGCAAACGGAGTTGCAGCGGTAAATCCGGAAAATGAAGGATATATAGGTTTTTGTGAGGATTTTCTTTTCGATAAAGAAATCAAAAAATATACTTACAACTGCAAATCATTATATTCTTTCTTTTATGATTACAGAGTAGATATTGAAATCAATAATATATGCGGCGACGCAATGCTCTCGGCATATATTATAAATCCTTCAGGTGATTTTTCTCTTCAGAGAATAATCGAGGAGTATGCCGGTATTATTTCCGATAAGACAGGAGATACTGCTTTTTGCACAGCTTATCTTAAAACCGCATTTGAAAAACTTGACAGAATTACTTCCGGAAACGGACAGAATGATCTCCTTCAGAATATTGAGCTTCCGCTTTCGAGAGTTCTTGCATCGATGGAGCGTGAAGGTTTTCAAATTGATACTATGGGAATCGCCGAATTCGGAAACAGCATATCCGAAAGAATCAACACTCTGATTTCGGAGATATATTCACAGGTCGGTTACGAATTCAATCTCAATTCACCCAAGCAGCTCGGAGAAGCTCTTTTTGAAAAAATGGGACTACCGGCTAAAAAGAAAACCAAAACGGGTTACTCCACTAATGCCGAAGTGCTGGAGAGCCTTGCGGCTGATTATCCTGTAGTATCAAAGATTCTTGAATACCGCACTTACTCCAAGCTGAAATCGACTTATTGCGACGGATTGCTGAAAGTGGTTGGCGAAGACGGCAGGGTACATTCAAGTCTGAATCAGACAGAAACCAGGACAGGCAGGATTTCTTCCAGTGAACCCAATCTTCAGAATATACCCGTTCGTTCTGCTTTGGGTAAAGAAATGCGCAGATATTTCAAAGCAAAAGACGGATATACTCTTGTTGATGCAGACTATTCACAGATTGAGCTGAGAGTATTGGCTCATATGGCAAATGACAGGAATATGATTGAAGCTTTCAATAACGGCGATGATATTCACGCGATAACTGCGTCACAGGTTTTTGATATGCCTCTTATGATGGTTACACCGCTGATGAGAAGCAGGGCAAAAGCTGTTAATTTCGGAATTGTATACGGTATAGGACCATTTTCGCTTTCCAAGAATATCGGCGTATCTGTTCCCGAGGCCAAAGAGTATATTGATAATTATCTTTCTCATTTCAGCTCTGTACGCGATTATATGAAAAAGATAATTGAAAACGCCAGGAAAGACGGATATGTTGAAACAATATACAACAGGCGCAGATATCTCCCCGAAATCAATAATTCCAATGCAAATATCAGAGCCGGAGCCGAAAGAATGGCTATGAATATGCCGATTCAGGGCACCGCTGCTGACATTATTAAGATAGCTATGATAAAAGTGTGGGAAACTCTTGAAAAGATGAATTTCAAAGCAAAGCTTATTTTGCAGGTGCATGATGAGCTGATTGTTGAGGCACCTGTTGAAGAGGCGGAAACAGTAGCCGCAATTCTGAAGAGAGAAATGGAAAACGCTGTAAATATGAGAGTTAAGCTTACCGCCGATGTCGGGTGCGGAAAAACATGGTACGAGGCTAAAGACTGATGGGGTTTGTAATATATCCGATGGATTCATCTCATGTTGACAAAGTCTGTGAGCTAGAAAAGTCATCGTTTTCTTCTCCGTGGAGCAGAGATGATATAGAATACCAGCTTGATAACGCCGGTTCTCATTTTCTGGTTGCCGTTGATACCGAAAAGAAAACGGTTGCCGGCTATATAGGAGTTCAGGAAATTTCAGGCGAAGCTTATATTACAAATATCGCTGTTTTTAAAGAGTTCAGAAGACTCGGTGCCGCCACTCTGCTTATTAAAACGGCATCTGATGATGCTTTCGCAAGAGGGTGTGAATTCATTACGCTCGAAGTCAGAGAAAGTAATCTTCCTGCGATTGAATTATATGAAAAATCAGGATTTGAAAGAATGGGAATCAGAAAAAACTTTTATTCAAATCCCGAGGAGAACGCTATTATTTATACACTGTTTAACCGTAACCGAAAGGATTAATATGAAAATACTCGCTATTGAATCATCCTGCGATGAAACCGCAGCGGCTGTTGTTGAAGACGGCAGGAAAGTTCTTTCAAATATAATTGCATCCCAGGTCGAAAGCCATATCGTATACGGTGGTGTTGTGCCTGAAATCGCATCAAGAATGCATTGCGAAGCAATCAGCTCCGTTGTCAGAGAGGCTCTTGAAAAAGCACAGACAAACGTTGATGATATAGATGCAATAGGTGTGACTTATGCTCCCGGCCTTATCGGCGCCTTGCTTGTGGGCACTAATTTCGCCAAAGGGCTTGCTTACAGCGCCGGTAAACCGTTAATACCCACCCATCATCTGCGCTCTCATATCGCGGCGAATTATATTACATCACCGGAACTTGAGCCGCCTTTTCTTTGTCTTGTTGTTTCCGGCGGTCACAGCCATATTGTCGCCGTTAATGATTACACAGAATTCAAAGTTATCGGTAAAACCAGGGATGATGCGGCGGGGGAGTGTCTTGATAAAACCGCCAGGGCAATGGGGCTTGACTATCCGGGCGGTAAAAATCTCGATATTATCAGTAAAAACGGAAATCCTTTTGCATATAAGTTTCCGCATCCCAAAACGGAAAATGAATATGATTTCAGTTTTTCCGGTCTTAAAACAGCTGTTATTAATACAATTCATAATCAGAGGCAGAAGGGCGAAGAACCGGATATTGCCGACCTCGGTGCTTCATGTATACAGACTGTCACCGATATTCTTACAGGAAAACTGATGGCGGCTGCCGAGAAATTCGGGTTTGATAAAATCGCTTTAGCCGGCGGAGTATCAGCTAATTCAAAGCTCAGAGAAAAAATCACTGAGCTTTGCAGTGAAAAGGGTTATAAACTTTATTTGCCTGATCCCGATCTTTGCGGTGATAACGCAGCAATGGTCGGCTCTCAGAGCTATTATGAGTTTATTGCCGGAAATATTGCCGGTTATGATCTGAATTCTTATGCTACTATGCCTTTGGATAATGCAGTTTTTTAATTATAATGTAAAAATAAAAAATCTTGCATTATTAAATTATATATGATATAATTACAAAACAAAAAAATGAGCTTTGCGCTGATTTACGTGCAAAGCTTTGTATTTTCCGTATATACTGGGGGTTACTCAATGGAAATCAGAATTGTTATAATGACGGCTTTTGCATCGGTAATCGCATTGCTGTTTGCCGTTTTTACAGCCAAAAAAGTTCTGAAATTTGATGAAGGAACTGAGCAGATGAAAAAAATCTCTCAGTTCGTTCGTAAAGGAGCAAACGCTTATCTGAGCAGACAATACAGAATTGTCATTGTATTCTTTGCCGCTGTATTTGTTATTCTCGGAATTATGGCGTTTATGAAGCTTCTTACTCCCTATGTTCCTTTTGCATTCCTGACAGGCGGTTTTTTCTCCGGACTTTCCGGATTTATCGGAATGAAAATCGTAACCGCT
>CADBOL010000340.1 GCA_902796295.1 Oscillospiraceae bacterium | reverse complement strand
GTGTGGAGTTCAATGCCTTCTGTGGTGATATTCTCGGCAAACATACCGTGACACAGGCCGTCCGTGCGCATTCCCTGCGCTTTCTCTATGCTCTCTCTGGCAAGCAGGCTCACCTGACGGTGCCATTTGCCAGCGTGGGCGTCACCCTCAAAGCCGAAATCTTTTATGAGCTTACCCTCCGGAATTGTCTTTTTCGGAGTCTTCTTTTTTTCACTGATATTAATCGCAACTACTCTTGCCATATTATCCTCCTGTTCTGTTAAGTCCGTGACCGGCATTTCCGCTTCCGAAGCTGTGCCCGGCGGGCTTTTTCAGAATTATATTTTTAACTTCTTCTGTAAGTCTGTCTTCATCGTCAATGAACTGCAATATATCATAAGCAGTGTCGTATCCGAGGCAGGGCTTGACTTTGCCGTCGGAGAGAAGGCGGATTCTGTTGCAATCGGAGCAGAATTTATGCGTAATGGGATTGATAAGACCGACTCTGCCTTTGAAACCGCCGGCGGAATAGTATAACGCCGTGCCTTCCTTGTAATCGATCGGCTTCAGAAAAGGAAACTTTCCGAGAATCTCATCACCCGTTACAATCAGAGACGCATCCTCACCCTCATCGGAAAACGGCATAAGCTCAATGAACCGGACATCGATATCTCTGTTTTTCGCGAGATCAATCAGTTCCCCCGCTCCGTCATCATTGACGCCTTTCATCAGCACGGCATTGATTTTTACCGGGCTGAGTCCGGCTTCTCCGGCCGCATCGATTCCTTCCATCACTTTTTTAAGCACATCCGCTCCGGTAAGATGACGGTAGGTGCTGCCGTCTGTGCTGTCAAGGCTGATATTCACGCTGTCTAGCCCGGCTTTTTTCAGGTCTTTCGCATACTGTGCGAGATATACGCCGTTGGTTGTCAGAGCAAGTGTTTCGACATCGGCGATTGAGTGTATTCTTTCCGTTATTTCACAGATGTCGTTTCGCACAAGCGGTTCACCGCCCGTGATTCTGACCTTACCGATTCCGCATTTCACAAAAGCTCTCACAAGCTTTTCAATTGTTCCGGGAGAAAGCTCGGTCTCCTTTTTGGCGCAGTCACTCTTGCCGCAATATACACAGTTGAGATTGCAGCGCTGAGTTACGGAAACCCGCAGATATGTAATTTCTCTGCCGAAACTATCCTTCATCGTGATAATCGCTCTTTCCGCCCGTTTTTTCGAGCAGCTTAATTTCTTCGATAACCATATCCTTGCCCATCGCCTTGCACATATCATAAACGGTCAGCGCGGCGATTGAAGCGCCTGTCACGGCCTCCATTTCGATTCCGGTCTTATATGTGCATTTCGCGCGGACATATATTCCGAGAGAGCAATCGCTCTCTTTTTCAAAATCAACGGTAATTTTATCAATCGGGATATTGTGACAAAGAGGAATGAGTTCACTCGTTTTCTTTGCTCCCATTATTCCCGCAATACGCGCGGCGGCAAGACCGTCGCCTTTTTTGAGATCTGCGCTCAGCAGCGCCTCAAGGGCTTCGGGCTTCATTTTTATTCTTGCATAAGCGGTCGCGGTGCGTTCGGTGATATCTTTTGAGCCGATGTCAACCATTACCGCTTCGCCTTTTTCGTTGATGTGAGTCAGCATTTCAGCCCTCCGTATATCCGCCCATTTCGTCAAGACGGGCTTTGAATTCATCCGAGTAAAGCACTTCAAGGAACGCCTTTACCATCGGATTGTCAATATACTCTTTATCAATCAGGAATTCGTATGTTTCGTTGCATATAGGAATGAAGTCAAGATCATACATTTTCGCAGCTGAGTAGATTCCGAGGCCTGCGTCCGCGTTGCCGGCGGCAATAAGCGCCGCAACGGCTGTGTGAGTGAATTCTTCGTTATTGTAGCCGTTAATCTCCCCGGGTGAAATACCGTTTTTATCGAGCAGATAATCGCAGAGAATTCTCGTGCCCGCGCCGCGCTGGCGGTTGACATAGCGGGCGTTCTTTATATCGGCAAATTCTTTGATTCCCAGAGGATTGCCTTTCTTTACCATCAGGCCCTGCACTCTGCCCACGCCTTTCACGGCAGCAGCATTGCCCGAAGGGATATATTTTTCGATGTAAGATTTGTTGTATTCTCCCGTTTCTGTATCGAGCAGATGAATTCCGCCCATATGAGCGAGGCCGTCGCGAACGGCGTAAATTGCGCCCATACTGCCCACATGAGTAGAGCAGACTCTGAACGGAGCGCCTTTTTTCGCAAGGAAATCCGCAACCTCGTCGATAAGCGGGTCGTGGCTGCCTGTGATAATCAAAGTATTCTCAATTTCAGAAAGCGGTCTGTTAAGACGGATTTCAACCTCTTCACCCGCATCGATTCCCTCACAGTCCTGAGGGACAAGCAGAACACCGTCCGCTTTTGTAAAACTTGTGATCACGCCCGCCCCTCTCGCAAGCGGTGAAGCGGAGAGTTTTGAGCCGATTCTGCCGAGAGACACGCGGACATACTCGGTATATTTGAGTGAAGAAACAATCTTTTTTGAGAGCACCGCTCTGACAGTTTCACCCTTTGTGCGCTCTCTGCCGTAATACATTGAGATAACATCTCCGGCAATCTCATCCATTATGACAATTGCGGATACGGGATAGCCGGGAATACCGATAACGGGCTTACCCTTCGCCTCGCCGAGAACGGCGGGCTTGCCGGGCTTTATGGCTATGCCGTGAACGAGCACCGTGCCTAGCGAAGCGATTATTTCGCTTGTGTAATCGTCTCTGCCTGCCGAGGAGCCGGCCGAAATAAGAACGATATCACACTCGGCAATGGCGGTTTCAACGGCGGCTTTTATCAGTTCCTTTTTATCCGGAGTTATGGGATATACCTTCGCTTCGGCTCCGAATGAATCGAGCATGCCTTTGAATACGGTTGAATTGAATTCAATAATATCGCCTTTTCCGGGATTGCTTGTCGGAGCGACTATCTCATCGCCTGTCGGAATTATACCGGCAACCGGTTTCTTTATAACTTCAATCTCGGTTATTCCGCCCGCGAGAAGAGCGCCGCAGAGAGACGGCGTGAGCTTTGTTCCCGAAGGCGCAATCATATCGCCCATGCAGATATCTTCGCCGACCTGGCGCACATTCTGCCAGGGATAAACGGCGGAAATAATCTGAAATGTATCATCACCGGTTTCAATAAGATCCTCAACCATAATCACGGCATCACAGCCGTCGGGTATGGGGTCGCCGGTATCGACGACAGTATAATCACCGGGAGTTAAAACAACCGGTGTTTTTTCGCTCGCTCCGAAGGTTCTTTCCGAATTAACGGCTATACCGTCCATAGCGCTCGCGTTGTAATGAGGAGAGCAGATAACCGCGTAAGCGGCGTCTTTTATTACTCTGCCGCAGGCACCGGTGACAGCTACGGTTTCGGTTTTGCACCCGAACCCCGCATTCTTCAGATGATTTAAAAAAATTGATTTCGCCTCATTCAGAGGCACATTGTTGAGATAATTATGTTTCATAAGCTGTATATTTCCATTACCGTTCCTTTGTTTATTCCTTCAGTGTTTCTCGGAATCTTAATGAATCCGCCTGCTTCGGATAAAACCGAGATGATACCTGATTTGGTGTGAAGAGGAACAATTTCATTGTTTTCGTTCATTTTTACGCAGAGGAACTCTTCCCTGCCGTGATTTGAAGGTATGTTTTCCGCAAGAGCGGCTCTGCCCGACGGCTTTTCGGGGGGCATATTCATTAAATCTCTTATAAACTCCGTGACAATAAGTCTGAATACAAAATATGCCGCGAGCGGATGACCCGGCAGACCGAAGACCGGTTTTCCGCTGATTATACCGAATATCGTCGGCTTACCCGGTTTCATTGCGATTCCGTGAAAATACGCTTCACCGAGAGTGTCGATTATATCCACGGTCATATCTCTTGCCCCTGCCGATGACCCGCCCGAAATAATTACGGCATCGGCTTTTTTTACGCATTCTTTTACCGCGTTTTCGATATCTTCTCTTTTATCCGCAACCACTCCGTATTCAATTGCTTCGCAGCCGGATTCTTTTATTGCGGAAGATAAAAGAAATGTGTTTACATCCCTTATCTGCCCGGGCTTGGGATCTTCTCCGACTATTTCATCGCCTGTCGAAATAACGGCAATGACAGGCTTTTTGTAAACTTCAACTTCGGTAATTCCGAGAGCGGCAAGAACGCCGATATGAGACGGCCTGATTAAAGTTCCCTTTTTCAGCGCTGTTTCTCCGGCGGAAATGTCATCGCCTTTTTTGGTGATGTTTTCACCGGGAGCAACCGGTTTATACACAAGGCAAAGCCCCCCGGCAAAGTCGGTATGCTCGACCATAACCGCCGCGTCTGCCCCTGCCGGAAGCATTCCGCCGGTTGAGATTTTGACGCATTGACCTCTTGCGAGATCAAAATCCGCACTCTCGCCCATAAGGATTTCGCCGGTGATTTCAAGCTGCGCGGGAATTGAAGCGCCCGCGCCGAATGTATCGGCCGCATTGACAGCGTAACCGTCAACGGTTGATCTGTCAAATGACGGTATGTTTTCGGCAGACACCGTATCGCAGGCGAGTACCCTGCGGGCCGCATCGCTGATATTGACTGTTTCGGTTTCCGGAGTAAGATGAGCCGTTTTCTTCTTTATGAGCGCAACGGCTTCTTCTCTGCTGAGTACATTAAGCATTATATTTTCCACCCCGCCGCAAAACTTTCTGCCCACTGTGATCCGGGATTCGCAAGCGTTTCTCCGGGAGAGCCGTCGGATTCGATTTTCCCGGCATTGAGAATTATAAGCCTGTCGGAGGCGTTCAGAGCCAGCATCGGCGAATGAGTGCTCATTATTACGGTGCATCCGCATTCATTCCTGTATTCTCTGATTGCATTTATAACAAGCTCAGCTCCCTTCGCATCACAGGCGGAAGTCGGCTCATCGAGCAGCAGAAGATCGCATTTCTTTGAAAGAACACGGCAAAGTGAAAGCCGCTGCAGTTCTCCGCCCGAAAGCGATTTCGCCTTTTTATCCGCAAGATGAGAGAGTTCGAGCTTTTCAAGCAGCTCAAGTGCCGACTTGCGGTCCGCCCCGCTTATCATAATATTCCTGACCGTGTCTCCGCGGAAGGCATAGGAATTTTGAGGCATATAAAGAATGTTTCCGGTAAGAGACAGATTTCCTTCGCTTGCTTTTATTATTCCGCCGAGTATTTTCAGAAGCGTGGTTTTACCGCTGCCGTTAGCGCCGGCAAGGGCCGGCATCTCTCCGTCTTTTATGATTAATTCCGGGATATCGAGCACGGTTCTTTCACCGTAATACTTTTTAAGATTCTTTATCTCAATCATCTCTGACCTCCTTTACGATAAAAGAGGCAAGAGCATTCACAATGAACGCAATAATGAGCAGAATTATGCCGAGAGCGAGCGCAAATGAGAATTTGCCTTTGTTGGTTTCAAGCATGATGGCTGTTGTCATAACTCTTGTTTTCCACTGTATGTTGCCGCCGACAATGCTTACGGCGCCGACCTCGGCTATTGAGCGGCCGAAGGCGTTGAGAACAACGGAAAACAGAGAAGAGCGCCCTTCGCCTATACATAAACGCGCAGTTTTAAGCCCGGAAAAACCGAGCCCCCGCGCCGTTTCAATGACAGGCTTTGATGCGCTCTCGATAAATGAAGATGTAAGCCCGATTACGACAGGCGTTATGAGCATAACCTGAGCTATAACCATAACCCTGACCGTAAAGAGCATATTGAGCTTTCCGAAAGGTCCGTAGTGTGTAAACAGAGAATACACTATCAGGCCTGCCACTACCGGCGGCAAGCCCATGAGAGTGTGTATCAGTTTTTTTATAAATGATTTCCCGCGGAAGGACTTTGATCCGATAAGCGCGCCAAGGGGCAGACCTATCAGACAGGAAATCAGCGTGCTGAAAAATGACATCCTCAGCGTGACGCCGATTATCTGCAAAAGCTCCTTGTCCGGCGGAAAAAGAAGTTCAAACGCCTGTCGGAAGCTTTCCATCTGTCAATGATTAAAGCAGATTGAAAAGAGCAACGCCGTATTCGGATTCACCGTATTTGGCTATAAGCTCGCTCGCTTCATCGGAAAGCATCCAGTCGATAAACGCCTGAGCGCCTTCGGTATTGAGACCGTCAATCTTTTCGGGATTGACCGCGATAAGCGAATATGTATTCTTCATATCCTCGCCTTCTGCAAGGACGATGTCAAGATTGAGTTCATCCTTCATTGAGAGGAAGGTTGCTTTATCTGTGAGGCAGTAAGCCTGCTGCTCACTCGCCATGGTAAGGCAGGCGCCCATACCCTGACCCGCGCTGATATACCAGCTGTCATTTGCGGCATCGGGAGCATCATCGCCCCAGATTTTGAGTTCGGCCTTATGAGTGCCGCTCTCGTCGCCGCGGGAGACAAACTTGCTTTCGCTCTCTCTGATTTTTGCGAAAGCGGCTGCAGCGTCCGCGCTGTCTTTTACGCCGGCGGGATCGTCTTTAGGGCCGACAATTACAAAATAGTTATACATAAACGGAAGCCTCTCGACGCCGTATCCGCCGTCGATGAATTCTTCTTCCGAAGCTTTTGCGTGAACGAGAATCACATCGGCATTGCCGTCGATTGCCTTTTGTATGGCCGCGCCGGTTCCTGCGGACTGAACCTCAACCTTATAGCCTGTTTCTGCCTCAAAGGTCGGAAGCAGGTAGGGAAGAAGACCTGAGTCGTTAACCGAGGTGGTTGTCGAAAGACGGATTACCGGGTTTTCGGGAGCGGGAACTTCCGATGCAACTGAAGTTGAGGAATCGGCATCGGGTGTCACTTCCGGCTTTGCGCCGCACGCATAAAGGCCGGCAACTAAAATGAGCGCCAGAACAACAGCAAGTATTTTTTTCATGATATTTACTCCTTTTCAAACACGGAAGGCATCGCCGTTTCCCGCG
>CADBOL010000339.1 GCA_902796295.1 Oscillospiraceae bacterium | reverse complement strand
AACTATACAAATGAAATATTTGTTTATAAAGGCAGCGTAAATACCGGAAATGACCGCTTTGAGAAACAGATTGATACCCCATACAGAGAAGGAGCGCTCAAATATCTGCTTGCTTTGGGTAATTTTGCATTCAGTATGATAAGCGTAGCAATCAGTTTGTTTGCTTAATCCTGATTTTTCCGATTGAATAATAAATAATTGACATTCCACTTTTAATATTTTATAATTAAAGGTGGAATTTTTTATTGGGAGTGAAGTGAATGAATAATGTAAAAGAGCTTTATGAGCTCTGGCTCAGGGGCACCGAATGCGAGCCCGAGCTCCACGCCGAGCTTGAGTCGGTAGCCGGAAATGATGAAGAGATTCTTGACAGGTTTTACAGAAATCTTGAATTCGGAACCGCCGGCCTCAGAGGTGTTCTCGGCGCCGGGACAAACAGAATGAATGTATTTACCGTCGGACAGGCCACACAGGGTCTTGCGGATTATCTCAATTCAAAGGGCGGCGGCTCTGTGGTAATCGGGTGCGATTCAAGAATAAAGAGTGATGTATTCGCAAAACTCAGCGCTCAGATACTTGCCGCAAACGGTATCAAGGTATATCTTTACGCTCAGATTGAGCCGACTCCTTTTGTTTCTTATGCCGTAATGCGTCTTAAATGCGAGAGCGGAATTGTTATAACCGCAAGCCACAACCCTTCAAAATATAACGGCTACAAATGTTATGATCCGCGCGGCTATCAGATGACCGAAGAGGCTGCCGCAGAGACTTATGCATATATTCAGAAGACCGATATTTTTACGGGAATCAAATCAGCCGATTTTGACACTGCTCTCGCAGAGGAAATGATTGAGTATGTTCCCGATGAGATTCTTGAGGAATACTACTCTCTCTGTCTTGAAAGACCGCTTCATCCCGAGATTGTAAAAGACAGCGATGTTAAGATTATTTATTCTCCTCTCAACGGCACGGGCAATATTCCCGTACGTACAGTTCTTGAAAGAGCGGGCTATAAGAATGTCAGAGTGGTTAAAGAGCAGGAGCTTCCCGATGGCAATTTCCCGACCTGCCCTTATCCCAATCCCGAAATCAAGCAGGTTTTTGAATGCGCTCTTGAAATGACGAAGGAATTAAAGGCCGATTTGCTTCTTGCCACCGATCCGGACTGTGACAGAGTAGGCACAGCCGTTCTTACCGGTGACGAGTATAAGCTTCTGAGCGGCAATGATATCGGAGCGCTCCTTGTGAATTATATTCTTTCTCAGAGAAAAGCGCTCGGCACACTTCCTGATAATCCCGTTATTGTAAAATCGTTTGTTTCAACAAAACTTGTTGACAGAATCTGCGAAAAATATAATGCAAAGCTTATCGATGTGCTGACGGGCTTCAAATATATAGGTGAAGTTATCTGCAGTCTTGATGCTCAGGGAAAAATCGATGATTTCATTATGGGCTTTGAAGAGAGTTACGGTTACCTTATCGGCACTCACGCGAGAGATAAGGATGCAGTTGCCGCATCGCTTATGATTTGCGAAATGACCGCATATTATAAGTCAATCGGCAAGACTCTTTATGATGTCCTGCAGGAGCTTTACAGCGAATTCGGATATTACAGCAATACACTGCTCAATTTTGTGTTTGAAGGCGCTGACGGTATGGCGGCAATGGCAAGAATCATGAGTGACAATGCCGCAAACCCGCCGGAATTCATCGGTGATTATAAAGTCCTTAAGCGCTATGATTACAATACCGGTATATGTCACGACTGCGTAAGCGGCGAGGATTCTCAGATTACTCTTCCAAGGAGCAATGTGCTCGCCTACGAGCTGCCGGAAGGGAATTTTGTGATTATGCGTCCCTCGGGCACTGAGCCGAAAATCAAGATATACATAACCGGAGTCGGAGAAAGCCTTGAAAAAGCCGAAAATGTATCGGGTATTATCGGAGAAGCGATGAAAAAACTGCTCGGAAAGTAATGAGGTATTCTATGAAAAAAAGAGGACTTGCAGTAAGAATTATAGCGATTGCGATGTGCGCTCTCATGGTGCTCAGCATTGTGGCAATTGCTTTAACACGAATCTTTTGATAAATAAGGTGCAGATATGAAAAAGAAAATCATTATTCTTGCCTGTATTCTGGCCGCCGTGCTCGGCGTTTCGGCTCTGGTTATTTTCAAAATACCAGCGAAGCCGAAATATACTGCCGGCAACGCCGAAATCACAGACAGAATCGAAAGCATACGCATAGAGTGCGATAACGGTAAGTTTACGGTATTGTCTACCGATAAAAACAAGATTGAAGTTAAAGAAGTAACGGCGGCGTCCTCAAAGAAATCCGATCCGACGCTTAACTGGGCCGTCACAGGCAAAACACTCAGGATACTCTGTAACAGCAAAAAGGACAGTGAATATATTCTCACCGTTCCCGCTTCAAATGTTATTGACGATCTTGATATCGAAGGCAAAAGTGTTTCCGCGGATGTTTCCGATATTACAGCACGTGATTTTACACTGCGCTCCGATGAGGGCATTGTCAGCCTGCAGAGATGCAAATGCATTGACTCGTTTATCGGAGAGTATAATTCCGGCAATGTCAGTTTTTACAATACTTTTGCCAGAAGATTTGACATTAAATCGGGCTCTGCCGATATTCATATGGTTTCCCCGACATTCCAGAGAAAATGCAACATCTCAACCAAATCGGGAAATATTGATATTACAGCTCCCACAGATTCAAAATTCTGTATAAACGAATATCACGGCAAGGGTTCATTTAATTCGGATTTTAAGAGTGATAAGACCGGCGGAGTACTTAATCTCAAAACATCATCCGGCAGAATCGCTCTTACCAATTCCGGAAATATCGGAAAAGAGATTGCCGCTGAGGCAAACGTGACGCCTCCGGAAGTTTCTACTCAGACGCCGAAACCGACTGTCAGAGTTCCGGCTACTACCGTAAAACCCGACGATAAGAATAATAAAAAAGATGCCGAAGAATCAAAGAAGTCCGTATCTTCACAGACAGATTCGAATTCAGCCGAAGCATCAACAACCGTCAAGGTGAAACCGGATAACAAAGATAAAGCTCAAAGCACTTCCGCTATAACTGAAGCTGTTTCAAAAGAAGAAAAAGTTTCGCCTGAGAAAACAACTGTTAAGAAGACAGCCGCCGTCAGCACAACGGCAAAATCAGAGAGCTGATTATGACGGAAGTTGTTGCGGCGCTGATATGGCAGGACGGCCGCTTTCTGATATGTCAGAGACCGGCGGGAAAGGCGAGAGCTCTCCTGTGGGAATTTCCCGGCGGTAAAGTTGAGACCGGTGAGACTAAGGAAGAAGCTCTTATCCGCGAATGCAGAGAAGAGCTTGGTATCAGAATCGGCATCCGTGATGTTTTTATGGATGTTGTTCATACATATCCCGATATTGATATTCATCTGACTCTGTTTAATTCATTTGTTGAATCCGGAGAGATTACTCTCCTTGAGCATAATGATGCAAAGTGGATCGGAACCGGTGAAATCCCGGATTATGAATTCTGCCCGGCCGATACGGAAATACTCAAAGTCTTAAAATCTAATATGTAAATTTTAAACGCTTGCCTTTCCGGCAAGCGTTTAATGCTGAATGATTATTTCATTGTAAATACAATTTCTCCGCCGTTGACTATATCATCGTGAGTAAATGAATTGTTTTCGATTCTTTTTCCGTTAATTTCAACCGAATCCACATAAATACTGTTTTCGGTATAATTATTAACTATGACCGATAATTTCTTT
>CADBOL010000338.1 GCA_902796295.1 Oscillospiraceae bacterium | reverse complement strand
CAATGACGAGATTCTCAAAATATCGCATTCCGCGCGCAGCAAGGCGCTCTTTGCGGCAGGCGCGGTCAATGCGGCAAAATTCATCGCCGGCAGAGCCCCCGGCATGTATGATATGTCCGATATTATTAACGACGGTTGAAAGAGGACTGACTTATGAAAAAACTTACCAAAGCTCTCATCGGTACAGCCGCGGCCGCCGGAGCCGTTTCATTCGGAGCCGGTTACATAATCTTCAACGAGGTTATGAACAGAGACGCGCTTATCTACCCGAAAATCGCCGACTCCGCATACAAAAAGATGGACCATGTCGATGTAGCGGAAGAGGATGAAAGGCTCACCTGGTACAAAAACCAGGAGCCGCAGTATTTTGAGATGATAAATCCGCGCAATTTCCGTCTTAAAGCAAAATACATCCCGGCTGACAAGCCCTCAAAGAAATACGTCTTCTGCTCTCACGGCTACAGAAGCACCGGCAACGGCGAATTTAAGCTGATGGCAAAGTTTTATCACGATATGGGTATCAATCTCTTTATCGTCGATCACCAGGCCGCCGGCGAGAGTGACGGAAAATATATAGGATTCGGCTATCACGAATCCAAAGACTGCATACTCTGGCTCAAATGGATGCTCGAAAAATTCGGCGACGATATCGAGATTATCCT
The DNA here is from genome assembly GCA_902796295.1 of Oscillospiraceae bacterium. Taxonomy (GTDB): domain Bacteria; phylum Bacillota; class Clostridia; order Oscillospirales; family Acutalibacteraceae; genus CAG-177. The sequence goes on along the minus strand of CADBOL010000338.1, from coordinate 2,117 downwards.
GCACGGCGTTTCAATGGGATGCGCCACGGTGCTCATGATGTCCGGCGACCCCGATTTACCGTCAAATGTCAAATTCGTTGTTGCCGACTGCGGATACACCTCGGCCTATGATGAATTTGAGCATATACTTTCAACGGCAATGCATCTGCCCAATTTCCCGATTCTCTACACCTCAAATTTCTTCAACAAGCTCCTTAACGGCTGGGATTTCAAAGATGCAGATCCGATCAACAGAGTTCACTGCGCAAAGGTGCCCATTATGTTCATCCACGGCGGAAACGATGATTTCGTGCCCACCTACATGGTTCACCAGCTCTATGCGGCCTGCGAGAGTGAATACAAAGATCTGCTTGTGGTTGAAGGCGCCGCTCACGCGGAGAGCTATCCCACAGATTCCGCCGCCTATGAGGCAAAGGTAAAGGAATTCGCCGGCAAGTTTTTGTCATAAATTAAATAAAATGGGGTAAAAAAGAATGAAGTGTCCGTTTTGTTCATGTGAAGACAGCAAGGTTATAGACTCAAGACCGACAGATGAGGGTGAGCGTATAAGAAGAAGGCGCGAATGCAATGCCTGCGGTCAGAGATTCACCACATATGAAATCATTGAAACAGTGCCGATTATCGTGGTGAAAAAGGATCATTCAAGGCAGGTGTTTGACAGAGACAAGCTTTTCAGAGGAATGCTCAAATCCTGTGAAAAGAGACCGGTATCTCTCGAGCAGCTTGAAAAGGCCGTTGACAATATCGAGATCCAGCTCCAGAGCGCTTTTGACCGTGAGGTCAGCAGCGATAAAATCGGAGAGCTCGCTATGGAACAGCTCAGAGTCCTCGATGAGGTAGCTTATGTCAGATTCGCCTCGGTTTACAGACAGTTTAAAGATATAAATACATTTATGGAAGAGCTCGCAAAACTGCTGAGCGACTCAAAAAAGAAGTAATGATTAAAAGAATTGCCGCGGTTATATGCACTCTCCTGCTGCTCCTTACCGCCTCCTGCGGGGCTCCCGAGCAAAAGATCATTTACAAGGATACCCTTATAATCGAGAATAACGAAAGCACATTTGAGGGCGCGAGAGAGCGCTTCAGAGCGGTGCTTGAATCTCTGACAACGAGGGTATTTCTTCTCGAGGACAGCCACAACAAGGCATTGGAGCAGGAAAATCCCGACAGCTACTTTCTTGACCCGAATTATATCCCCCGCGCGTTTGATCCGTTCAACATTGCATCACTCGAAATCACGGATAAGATTGATGACGCAGTTGACGCTCAGAACGCACCGGAGATTTTTGAAAGCGAAGCCGAGGGCGCGGGAGTCATTTTTGACAGGAAAGATGACGGATATACGCTTAAGTTTATGACCGAAACCCTCACAAAAATCTATGATGCCTCATATGACGCAGATACAGACTCGCTCAGATTTGTCTATTCCGAAAAAACTCCTCCGCAGGATAAAGATGTGGAGTTTCTCGAATTCATAAAGACGGAAGACAATTCATATGCCATTCAGAGCAATAAAGCAAGATGCTTCATCACATTTGATGAAGACGGAAGAATTGTGAGCTTCAGGTATGCCGAGCTGAAAACCGGCGAATACTCTCTTGAGGGAAGCATATTCAAAGCCTCGGCAGCATCTCTGATGACATTCAAGAGCGGGATATCAAACGGAAAGAAATCGGACTATGACAATATCCGCGAGTATAATGAAGGTGTGCTGACGCACATCGAAACCTCGGAGGGTACGGTCAACGAGATTCAGATTTATTCGGATATATACGCTTCGGTTTTTGTATATGACTAATTAAATTACGGGCGACAGATTGTCGCCCGCATTTAATTAGTAATGAGTAAGGAGTAATTAGTAATTAACGGTCGCTTCGCTCCGAATATATGATTGTAGGGCGCGGATACATCCGCGCCGTTTATATTTTTTCGCTTCGCGTTCCTTTTTTTCTAAACTTTCCGGTAATGGAGAGAGCTAATAAGGAACGCGATGATGTTTATTATTTCCACCTCATCCACCGCAAGCGGTACCCTGTCTCGCCTGTCGGCTCGGTCAGCGCTTCTGCCTGCGGCAGAGGTCTCCACCGGAGACCCGCGCCCTCAAGGGGAAGGCGAAT
>CADBOL010000337.1 GCA_902796295.1 Oscillospiraceae bacterium | reverse complement strand
GCAGAACCACCTATGCTTGTGACACTGTTTGGGATAGTTACGCTTGTAAGCCCGGCGCAGTCGTTAAATGCATGATCGCCTATACTTGTGACGCTGTTGTTGATTACAACATTTCTCATGCTACTGAAATACCCCTTCCAGGGAGCTGTGGTTACATATAAACCGTCATTAGCATGGATAGAATATGAATACATTTCCCCCGTACCGCTTATAGTCAGGGTCTTCGTGCTCTCATCATACTCCCAAGTCAGATTATCACCGCAGGTTCCGCTTGTGGGATTATCCGCCGATGCAGTTAACGCGCCGAACCCGACAACAGCAAAAAGCATTATCAGGCAAGCGGTAATTATAATAGCTTTTTTTAATCCTGTTTTCATTTTGCGGCCTCCTCATTTATAGCAAACAACATCGGGATTCTTTCATCCAGAAATCTGTCAAGAAAATAGTTGACGGTTTCAAGGCATCTCAGTTCATAGTCATTGTATGACGAAATAAGCATAGTGCATTGATTGCCGTGAAAATAATTGCACCTGAGATAATACGGAAGCTCAAACAGAATAAACGAAAACAAATCCAGATTCATTGTCTTTGCAATCTCACACAATCCGCTGAATTTCTGCTCAACACTTTTCGAAAAAGCAAAATCATATAACCCTTTATAATCATCTTTTTTTATGCCGGAAAGTTCTGTTATTGCGGTAAGATATTCTTTCTTAAGTGTTTTTCTTTTTTCACGAGTTGTCAAACCGCCGTTAAATCCCAACGCACCTGCCAAATAATTAATAGCCTCCCTGTCATTAGGATTTGAACTGTCTTTATGCATTATATAATAGCAGTTATAAAACGCGTTCATCGAAGTCCAGAGATTCGTAAAGCTGTCAATTTTATAATGGCGGTTTTTACTTTGAAGATATGAATAAAGCGCGACAAAACGCAGATCGGTCCGGGTATCGCTTTTTGTTTTTGAAACAATCTTATTCAAAAAGCCACTGCTTCCGAACGCTTCCCCGATTTCAAATTTTTCCGGTGAAATCATTGAATACACAAGAGGAAATGAATCGGTATTATCTTTGTTTAACTCATATTCTTCATCATCAATATAAATTGTTATTCTTTTAACCTGCAGATTGCATCCGTATTTACAGGCGTGGCAAAGCAATACTTTTCTGTATGCATCGGCAAATATATTCACCTTAAGACGTGCAAAATCGTCAATCGTTTTCTTGACGCCCATTGTGAACGATACAACCGCTTTGTTTTTCGCGAGACTTATTCTGATATCTTTTGTATTGCCGAAGGAATAAACCAAAGGCGTTCTTTCCGCGCACCTGCTGTTGAATATGATTTTATACGATGTGTTCATAAACCCACCCGACTTTTTAAAACTATAAAAAGTATAGCACACTTGATAAACATATATCAACTGAAAATTATTTTAAATCCGAAACATCTCTTTGTATATAAGATGCAGCAGAGATGTTGCATTGGCTTGGGCGAAAGCTCTTTGGGCCACCGAAGGCGGGAAGAATTTCCCGCTGTTATTTTGTCTGTGCCGCAAGTTACCGGTCAGCAGTTATAGGAATCGAAATGCGGTTAAATTATATCCACCTCATCAGTCACGGCTTAAATCCTTATCACCGTGACAGCTGTCTCGCCTGTCGGTTCGGTCGGCGCTTCTGCCTTCGGCAGAGGTCTTCACTGAAGACCCGCGCCCCTCAAGGGGAAGCCAAATGCGTGTCAATAATACAATCCGGAGCACGTAAGTGCGGTCTCGCCTGTCGGCTCGGTCGGTGCTTCTGCCTGCGGCAGAGATCTCCACTGGAGATCCGCACCGTCTGACGTGAAAGATAAAAATAACTGAAAAGCAGCAAAAAACTGTTTCCATAGAATCATACACAAAGGGGAAGTAAATCATCATGGGTAACCGCCAGACGGCGTGATACGCCGTACTGCGTGATGCAACTTCTCCCTCAAAGCGGCACTGAGGTGCCGCGCTACCGCGATGGGAATGCTTTCCGCGCATATTCGAACATTCCGGAACTTTGCCAATTGATTTGTGTGACATGCTTAAAAAATCAAAACCGAGAAAACGGAAGAAAATCGAAGAAAACAAGAGAAAACGCGAGCAATTGCCGTGATAAATCAAAAAATCGAAAAATATCTGTTGACAAACCCTTCTCCTTGTGATACTATTTGTAAGCATTCAATTTCAAAAATCTTATGGAGGCAGAATTATGTCAACTTTCATGGCAAACGCTCAGAACGTTGAGCGCGCTTGGTACGTCCTTGACGCGGCCGGCAAAACGCTCGGCGACGTGGCCGTTGAAGCTGCCGT
>CADBOL010000336.1 GCA_902796295.1 Oscillospiraceae bacterium | reverse complement strand
TTACGGTTTTTATCCCGTATTTGCCGAAATAAACCGTGTGCCTTACAGAGTGATACCTCTCGGTGAGGATTTCAGACTCAATCCGGCCGATTATTACAATGCCGGCGGTACAGTTTTTATAGCAAACCCCAACGCTCCCACGTCGTCAGCCTTGACGCGGGATGAGATTGAGGATATAATAAAAAACAATCCCGGCAATATAGTTGTGATTGACGAGGCCTATGTTGATTTCGGCGGAGAGACCTGTATTCCGCTCATCAGGAAATATGACAATCTCATCGTAACCCGCACCTTTTCAAAATCACGCTCAATGGCAGGCGCGCGTCTCGGATTCGGTATTGCTTCAAAAGAGCTTATCCAAGATATGAATACCGTCAGATTTTCGACAAATCCCTACAATATAAACAGCATGACTATGGCGGCGGGTATCGGAGCGCTCGGTGATGAGGAATATACCGCGGCAAATATCGAAAAAGTCAAAAAGACAAGAGAAGCCACCGCTTCCGGGCTGCGCAAGCTCGGCTTTGAAGTACCCGATTCAACAACAAATTTCCTTTTTGTGAAGCACAGCAAGATTACGGGTGAAGATTTTTACGCAAAAATGAAAGAAAGCGGAATACTCATAAGGCATTTTTCAGTTGAAAGAATAAAAGACTATAACCGCGTGACTGTCGGCACTGATGAACAGATGAAGGAATTCATCGCCGCCGCGGCAAAAATTACGGAGGGAATATGAGAAACATTACGCTTGACAGAAAAACGGCTGAGACAGATATCCGTCTCACGCTTAATATTGACGGAAAAGGGGAGAGCACCGTTGATACGGGCTGCGGTTTCCTTGATCACATGCTCACTCTCTTTGCAAAACACGGCGGCTTTGATATCGATATCACCTGTAAAGGCGATGTCAATGTGGATTATCATCACACCGTTGAGGATACCGGAATAGTCCTCGGCGCCGCTTTTGCGAAAGCTCTCGGAGATAAAAGAGGAATCCGGAGATACGGCAATTTCATCCTTCCGATGGATGAGGCTCTTATTCTTACAGCCGTTGATTTTTCGGGCAGGGCATATCTCGGATTTTCGCTTGATATCCCGACGGAAAAGGTCGGCGATTTTGACACGGAGCTTGTTGAGGAATTCTGGTACGGTTTTGTAAGAAGCGCTCAGTGCACTCTTCACATAAAACAGCTCGCGGGCGGCAATTCGCACCACATTATAGAAGGCGCTTTCAAATCAGCCGCGAGAAGCATTCGCATGGCGGCGGAGGTTGAGCCCGGTAATAACAACATTCCTTCAACGAAAGGTGTTCTTTGATAAATGATTGCAATTATCGATTACGGTGTCGGCAACCTGTTTTCTCTTAAGAGCTCATTCTCTATGATAGGAGCCGAAGCGGAGGTTACCGATGACAGTGAAAAGCTGCAGTCGGCTGATAAAATAATACTTCCCGGTGTGGGAGCTTTTTCAGACGCGGCTGAGAAACTGCGAGAATCCGGCATGTCGGAGCTTGTCAAAAAGCTTGCGGGCGAGGGGAAACCCCTGCTCGGAATCTGCCTGGGAATGCAGCTGCTGCTTGATAAAAGCTTTGAATACGGCGAATATGAAGGCCTCGGGCTCATAAGCGGAAATGTCCGCCCGATAGCGGATGTCATTCCCGCAGGGCTCAAAATCCCTCAGATCGGCTGGAACGCGCTTGAGTTCAGAAAGGATTCTCAGCTTTTCAGGTATATAAAAAACGGCGATTATGTTTATTTCGTTCATTCGTATTATGCCGCAGATTGTGATGACGCCGTTTCCGCCGTCACCGATTACGGAGCGCCTTTGACCGCCTCTGTCGAGAAAGGCAATGTTTTCGGATGTCAGTTCCATCCGGAAAAGAGCGGAGAGGTCGGGCTTAATATACTCAGAGCATTCTGCGAGGTAAGTTAAATGAAGATTTTTCCCGCAATAGACCTGATTGGCGGTAAGGCAGTCCGCCTTTTTAAAGGCGACTACAATCAGATGACGGTATATAATGACAACCCCGAAGAGGTCGCGCTCGATTTTGTAAGGAGCGGCGCAAATCAGATTCACATAGTTGACCTCGAGGGCGCCAAAAGCGGCGAGACTCCGAATTTCGATACGGTTTGCCGGATTAAGAAGACAAGCGGAGCATTCTGCGAAATAGGCGGAGGAATCCGCAGTATGGCAACTGTTGATAAATATCTTATCTCCGGTATTGACCGTGTTATTTTAGGCACAGCCGCAGTGAATGACGAAGCTTTTCTCGGCGAAGCCGTTGAAAAATACGGTGAAAAAATCGCTGTCGGTGTCGATATAAAAGACGGCTTCGTCGCAGTTAAGGGCTGGCTCGAAAGCTCTGAATATGAGGCTTTTGAATTCTGCGAAAAGATGCGCGGCAGGGGAGTAAAAACTCTTATCTGCACGGATATTTCAAAGGACGGAGCCATGAGAGGTACAAATCTTGAGCTGTACAGAGAGCTCTCATCAAGATTTGATATTGATATTGTCGCTTCCGGCGGAGTATCGAATCTTGATGATGTGATTAATCTCTCGAAGCTGGGTATTTACGGCGCGATTATCGGAAAGGCATATTTCACGGGAGCAATTGACCTTGCCCGTGCGGTTGAGGTGGCTCAATGATTACAAAAAGAATAATTCCCTGCCTTGATGTCAGAAACGGCAGGGTTGTAAAAGGAATTAATTTCGAAAATCTCGGAGATGTGGATTCACCCGTTAAGCTTGCCGAGTATTACAGCAGATGCGGCGCGGATGAGCTTGTGTTTTATGATATCACTGCTTCGTCTGACGGCAGAAAGCTCTTTACGGATATACTTTGTGAAACAGCGAAAAGAGTTTTTATCCCCCTGACAGTCGGCGGCGGTATCAACACGGTTGAGGATTTTGACAGAGTGCTCAAATGCGGAGCCGATAAGGTTAGCGTCAACTCCGGGGCGATAAAGAATCCGTCGCTCGTCGGCGAGGCGGCGAAGCTCTACGGAGATCAGTGTGTGGTTATCTCAGCCGATGTCAAGCGTGTCAACGGAGTTTTCACGGTTTTTGCCAAGGGAGGCAGAGAAAACACAGGCCTTGAGGCAATTGAGTGGATAAAGAGATGTGTCGGAAACGGAGCAGGTGAGGTTGTGCTCAATTCCATAGACACAGACGGAGTGAAAAAGGGCTTTGACCTTGAGATGCTCGATAAAGTCTGCAACGCCGTTTCGGTGCCGGTCATCGCTTCGGGCGGAGCCGGCTGCGCCGAAGATTTCATCACTCTTTTCAAAACGCTTCCGAAGGTTGACGCCGGCCTCGCGGCATCCATATTCCATTTCGGCGAGGTAAATATCCGCGATTTAAAAACATTGATGGCAGAGAACGGAATCCCTGCCAGACTCTGAGGAGATATTATGATTAACATTGACAGTCTTAAATTTGATGATAAGGGCCTCATCCCCGCGATAGTTGTTGACAGCAAGTCAAAAAAGGTCCTGACACTTGCTTATATGAACAGGGAAAGTCTTGCGATTTCAATTGAGAAAAAACTCACCTGTTTCTGGTCGAGATCGAGGCAGGAGCTCTGGCTCAAGGGCGAGACAAGCGGCAATTATCAGCATATAGTTTCGATTACCGCCGACTGCGACGCCGATGCGCTCGTGGTTGAGATTATTCCCGACGGCCCCGCCTGCCATAAAGGCACATTTTCCTGTTTTAACGATACTGTTTGGGAAAATGATGAAATTGATGTGAGCGAATTTTCCGTTGAGGGGCTCTATGAGCTTATAAAGGGCAGAAAGACCGAAAAGAAAGAGGGCTCATACACAACATATCTCTTTGAAAAGGGGATAGACAAGATTCTCAAAAAAGTCGGTGAGGAGTCAACAGAGGTCATCATTGCCGCCAAGGATAAGGATAAAAAAGAGACGGTCTATGAGATTGCGGATCTTATGTATCATGTGATGGTGCTCATGGTTGAGGCGGGTATCTCAACAGACGATATTTACAAAGAGCTTGCCTCCCGCCACGTGATTGACAAAAAAGTCAAGCAGGAAAAAATGGCAAGTGATAATGATTAAAGAAACCTATGGGCTGCCGCAAATGGTGAAAACCAAATGCGACAGCCCATTAATTCTATCTCGATTCT
>CADBOL010000335.1 GCA_902796295.1 Oscillospiraceae bacterium | reverse complement strand
CTGCAATCGGCTCCGCCGACACGGGCAATCCTTACAAAACCGTCTTCATCCACTCCGGTGGCAACAAGACCGATCTGGTCAATGTGAGCGTCAAGCAGGATTGAAAAACCTTCTCCTTTTGATCCCGTAACATTACCGAGATTATCAATATGACACGGCATATATCTTCCGAGCAGTTCGGCTGCTTTTTCAGCCGCGGCAGTTTCATTGCCCGATGTTCCCTGCACAGAGCAGAGAGTTAAAAGCAATTCTTTTATCTGAGTGTATTCCATAATCAGTTACCGATCATCATCATTCCGCCGACAGGTCTGACCTTGAGAACATAGCAGGCCTTTTCGCCGAAAACAGAGCAGATTTTTGATTTGAATGAATCGAGTTTATCCATAGGAACAAATGCCTGAACCGTGCCCGCAAATCCGCCGCCGTGAACGCGCCAGGCGCCGGAGCCTTTAAGCTCGTCATCGCAGATTGCCAGAGCAAGCGAAACAGCCTGATGAGTGGGGTATTTGCTGGTGTAAACATTCTGATTGTACATGAATGATGAACGGCCGCTCTCAATAATAAGATTTTTGAATTCCTCAAAATTGCCATTGAGAAGAGCTTCAGCCTGTGAATCAACTCTGTCATTCTCATTAAAGAAATGCTTTGCTCTGAGGATTGCTCTGTCATTGGTTTTTTCTCTTACCTTTGCGAGGTTTTCTTCGAATTCAGCTCTGTCAATTTCTCTGAGAACCTTTTTTCCGAATACTCCGGCTACGGCTTCCATCTCTTCTCTGACCGCCGCGTAATCATCCGTAAGATCGGAGTGATCTGCGCCGGTATCAATTATGCAAAGAGCATGGCCGGCTGATGAAAAATCAAAATCAATCTTGTTTATCAGGGGTAATTCGGGATCCTTGAAGTCAATCTTAATGAAACTGCCGACAGAGCAGGCCATCTGGTCCATCAGACCGCAGGGTTTACCGAAATATGCGTTTTCAGCATACTGTGATATTTTGGCAATCTCAACCGGATCGATATTGCCGCCGTTATACAGATGATTGAGAATAGTGCAGATAAGCACTTCGAATGCCGCGGATGAAGAAAGACCGGAGCCGCTCTTTACATCCGAAGCGGTAGCGGCGCAGAAACCTCCGATGTTGTAACCTCTGTCTTTGAAAGCTTTGCATATGCCTCTGATAAGCGATGCCGAATGTCCGGTTTCAACATGCTTTACGCTTAAATCGTCAAGGATAATCGTATCCATGTTATAGCCTTCGGATTTAACCCTGATAATATTGTCATCCGTTATTGAAGCAACGGCAACAGCATCAAGATCAACACCGGCCGCTATTACTTTGCCGTGATTATGGTCGGTATGATTGCCGCCTATTTCGCTTCTGCCGGGAGCAGAGAATACAGCTACTTTTTTGCCTGTACCGTAAATCTCGTCAAATTCTTTTGAAACTCTTATATATCTCTCTTTTTGTGCCGAAACATCTTCGGGTTTATAGACATAATTGAAATTATCGTCGTATTTTCCTGCTGTAAGGTTTTCTCTCATTAAAGAATTATCAATCATATCGGGGCTTCCTTTCAGTTTTTTTCTTCTGATTATTTTGACTAAATTTGTTACTATTCTTTCCGTTACGTTCCATACTCCGTTTGCGCTAAGACACGTGAATCCGCTTAAAAATGTAATAAACGCAAGAGGAATAAGAAATCCGGGAGTAAGAGGATCATATAGATTACGGCCGGCTATCGTGAATGAGAGCAGTCTGGGCAAAACACCGATTACTGAAAGCAGAATAAATCTGACGTAACCGAAATCAAGGGATCCGTAAATAGAAGACTTCAGGTTATATGACAGAATCGGAACCATTCCCATTGTAACAAGAACTACGGGATTTCCGCTGCCGTCTTCGGATTGAATAATCTGCCGCAGAAAATCATTCTTCCTTATCAGTTTCCACGCTCTGCCGGCTCCCCATTTTTTACCCCAGAAATATTTTATTGTCATCTGCACCGCAGTGCCTATAATATTAAGCGGAATTGCCAGATAAGAAGGCAACACGGCACCGGCAATAAAACATACCGTGGATGTTGTATATATCGGAATAACGGTCTTGATGACATAAAGCGCCATTATTACTCCGATAAAAAGCCAGGTATTCCTTATGGAAAAAATATTATTCTCAAGCTTTTGCAGGAATTCCTGATATTGCTTCCACCAGGTCCACATCCACTCATATCTCAAAAGAAATACAAGAGACAGAGCAACAAATGAAAGCGTGACCAGTATCAATCCGGTAAAAAGCAAGAGACGTTTTGTGGCTTTTCTGTTTCTCAAAACGATTCTCCTTGATGCAAAATACACATAATTCTCGATTTTAAAATTACTGATATATTTTAATACATTTTGTAAAAATAATCAACTATTTTAAAAAATTATAAAATTTATAGTGAAATCTCAATTCAGTAATGTTATAATATTTACGAGGTGATAGAAATGAAAACTGTAATTCTTGACGGATATGCGGAAAACCCCGGTGATCTTTCCTGGGACTGGCTCGGAGAATACGGTGAATTTACGGTATATGACAGAACTCCTGCTCAGCTTATTGATGAGAGATGCCGCGGCTATGATACTATAATCACAAATAAAACTCCTCTTACCCGGGAAACACTCGAAAAGATTGAAGGGCTTAAATATGTCGGCCTTATCAGCACAGGTTACAATGTGGTCGATTGGGAATACTGTAAATCCAAAGGAATTCCCGTTTGCAATATTCCTTCATACAGCACAATGGCTGTTGCTCAGAATGTATTTGCGCATATCCTCGCCTATACAAATCAGGTTGCGGCTCACTCTGATTCCGTTCACTCCGGCGGATGGGCGGCAAGCCCCGATTTTTCTTATCAGGTTGCTCCTGTTTATGAGCTTCTCGGCAAAACAATCGGTATTATTGGTTTCGGCAAAATCGGCAGCACTGTTGCAGGCATAGCCAAAGCATTCGGCATGAAGGTGCTTGCTCAGTCTAACCATCCGAAGGAAATTGAAGGCGTTGAGTTTACAGACAGGGATACACTGATCGAAAACTCCGATTTCATTACAATTCATACTCCGCTGACTCCCGATACGGAAAATATGGTCAATGCGGGATTCCTGTCAAAGATGAAAAAATCGGCAATGCTTATCAACACATCAAGAGGACCCGTAATTGATGAATATGAGCTTGCTGACGCGCTTAAAAACGGCGTGATTGCCGCGGCCGGGCTCGATGTTATGAGAAAAGAACCGCCGGAGAAAGATAATCCTCTCTGCTCTCTGCCCAATTGCTCAATAACTCCGCATATTGCATGGGCGGGGTATGAGACAAGACAGCGTCTTATGGATATCTGCAAACAGAATATTAAAGCATATTCTAAAGGAAAACCGATAAATCTTGTGTATTAAGGATTTAAACATGAAAATATTAATTGTTGACGGGCACGGCGGTCAGCTCGGCGCTCAGATTATCAAATCAATAAAAAATGAATTCCCCTGTATTGAAATTATTGCTGTCGGAACTAATTCCGCCGCTTCTCTCTCCATGCTTAAAGCCGGTGCTGACAATGCGGCAACAGGGGAGAATCCCGTAATTGTTGCCTGCAGATCTGCAGATATTATAATCGGCCCTGTCGGCATAGTTATCGCTGATTCTCTTTACGGTGAGATTACTCCCGCAATGTCAGCCGCTGTCGGTCAGGCGGACGCAACGAGGATTCTTATTCCTATGAATAAATGTGAAAATATTGTTGCGGGAGTGCGTGATTTATCAACATCCGCTTTGATTGATGATGTCATAGATAAACTGAAAAATATAATACCATAAAAACCGGGGCTGCCTGAATTACTGTCAGGCAGCCCCTCGATCTATATTATTTGATTATTTCGGCTTTCCACGTGAAGTCAAATCTTTCTCCCGGTTCAAGAGAACATATCTCTCTTTTAAGCGATATATCTTCCTTTACTTCATGTGAATCATTAATTCCGTGCCAGGGCTCGATGCAGACATAGGGCGCGCCCGGTTTTGCCCATATACCGAGTACGGGAGCATCGCCGAATGTGAATTCAATCTCATTATCGCCTTTAATCCTCAGTTTCTTTGATTTCAGTCCGGATATAATCAACGCATCAGGTTCAAATATTTCCTTTGTTATAACGATTTCTTTCTCGTTATCAAGCAGAGGAAATTTTTCATCCATAAGCAGATTGGTTTTATCAATTCTTTCGGTGCAGACCGTTTCATTTTTCTCAAACTCTATTATATCGCCGACCTTACAGTTGAATGCGGGATGCGCTCCTATTGAGAAATACATTTTTTTATCGTCTTTATTTATAACTCTGAGAGTGTTAATGAGAGCTTTTCCCTCGAGCCTGAATTCGGCCAGAAGTTCAAATTCAAACGGATATTTCTCTAGTGTTTCCTCACTGCTTTCAAGAGAAAAGACTGCTTTATTTCCGGAGCATTCCTTCATTTCAAACTCAAGCTTTCTCGCAAAGCCGTGTTTCGGCAGTGAGTATTCTTTACCGCCGTAAAAATAACGGTCAGAATTCAGCTGACCAATTACCGGAAAAAGAATCGGTGCCTGACCGTACCATATTTCCTCTCTGCCGTACCAGATATATTCCTTTCCGTTTTCTTTTGATTTAAGTGAGTGAAGCTCCGCTCCGTGAGAATTGATTTCGCAAATCAGTTTATCGTTTTCAATTTTATAAAACATGTGATTTCCTCCGTCTGAAAAATTCATATATCAATGATAGTATATTATTCGGCAACTGTCAAATAATAATAAGTAAAATGAACAAAAAATAATTGTAATGTTAATTATAATAATGTATAATTGATAAAAACTGCGAAGGCGAAGTGAATGAATGAAAACCAAACATAAAGTTTTGATTGTAATCCTTCTGGTGATTTTCATAGGCGCCTCTGTCTTTATGTCTTTCAATATGATATCGAGGCCCACATACGAATTCAGCTATGCTGAAAATTATAAAGACTCCGGAAAATCCGGATATGTTTTTGACGGATTCAACGGAAATGCCGGCACGCCCGAAATACATATAGGGCATCCTTATGTAAAATCCGGCGGAAAATGGGTTGAGGATAAGAATAATAAAGTTATCGCCGTTGATAATTATACTCTTGTCAGTGATGAATACGTAAAGTATATCTATATCGGACCGGATGTTGAATTTATCGACGAGCAGGCGTTTGTTTACTGTAAACAGCTCAGGGCGGTTTATGTAGATAAAGATAATCCCAATTACTGCGACGTTGACGGCGTTCTTTATACAAAAGATATGAAGACGGTTATTCTTTATCCCATTTGCCGCTGCACACAGCTCGTTTATGATGACATTGCCGAATACGGCGATGTAAAGAATATCGGTCTTGATGTCAAAGAGAGCTTTGAGATTACGGGCGGTAATGATGATGAATTATTCACTTCTCTGCATAAGAAAATCAGAGAAACCAACGGAGATGATTTTACTCGCGAATTATTTGATGAGATGCTTGAGAGAAAGGTAACGGCTCCG
>CADBOL010000334.1 GCA_902796295.1 Oscillospiraceae bacterium | reverse complement strand
GATAAGACCGTGGAATTAAAATACCATGTCGGCGAACCGATACCCGTATATAATGTAGATAATAAAGACGGTCCGAAATTCCTCGGCTGGGATAAACCCGTACCGTATGCAATGCCGGACAGCAATCTCGAATTCACCGCATTATATGAAGATCACACCCATAATTGGAGCAAAGAGCCTGTAACACAGTTCGGCAGCTGTGAGGATGGCATAACATATGTTTATGCCTGCGAATGCGGTGAAATCTATACGGCAAAATCGGCACCATGTGATCATGAATACACTGCGACAATAAACAATCTGGATGGTCTCAATTATGCCATTATCACCTGTGAAAAATGTCATTTCATTCAGGAAAAATACATGACATTCAAAACAGAGTACAGCGCAGAAGACTACGAGAGCGGCAATTTCAACTCATCAGACCAGTTCATTGACCTTAAGCTATATGATGCAAATGATGTTTCCATTCAGCCCGATGGTAAGATGTCTATAGTTATCCCCGCGTCCTCTCAAATGATTCACGATGAAAATCTGAGAATCTACAGAATTAACGAAGACGGTTCAAAAGAGGAAATAGACTTCACAAAGGATGATGACAGAGACGTAATCATTATGGAAGTCAGTCATTTCAGTTTCTTTGTGATAACCGGAAGCAATGGGACCGAAGCAAAGACAACATATGATATGGTTAATTGCGGTCTGACAACGGGTCATGATTACGTGGTTGATATAATCAAACCATCAACATGCACTCAGGAAGGCAGTAAGGGTTATATTTGCACTCACTGCGGCAAGAGCTACGGTGAGGAATCCATCCCCGTTACAGAACACTCAGACGATAACAATGACGGCAAATGCGATGACTGCAATGAAAAAATCTGCAATCACATATGCCACTCCAAAAAATGGTATGTGAAGATATTCTGGTTCTTTATGAAAATGTTTTACAGAGTATTCAGAATTCATAAGTACTGCGATTGCGGCAACACACATTATTGATTCTCTGCACATACCCCACAGCAGTTCGTTGAACTGAATTAAAAAGCCGGATTTTCCGATCGTAACAGAAAGGAAAATCCGGCTGATTTCTTTTTATATTCAATTATTGAACAGGCTTAGCTTCTTCTTTTCCCGCCTGAATTTCTTTCATCTTTTGTTTCATCTTGTGTGACTGGATAATGAATATCACCGCGAGGGGGATATCGGCAAGGAGCCAGGCGGCCGGTGGAGCATAAAAGATCGCTGTTAATCCTATGATTCTGCTGAAGACAAATGCGACTGAAATCCTGCCGGCAAGCTCTCCGGCTCCGGCAATCATATTTGAGTATGTGAAGCCGAGACCCTGAAGGGAATTGCGCAGAACAAACAGTACGGCAACAAGGGAATAGCATTGCGCTATGGCGAGAATATAACGCTTTGAAATCTGCATTATCTCGGGATTGAGTTCTTTCATAAACAATGAAACCACATGCGGTCCCGCAAAATACAGAGTCAGGCTCATTACTATACTTACCGCAATATCAAGTATCAGTATTTTCTTAACCGAATCAAGGATTCTGTCATATTTACGTGCTCCGAAATTCTGCGCGACAAATGTCTGCGTCGCAACGCCGAGCCCCGACATCGGAATATTTGTCAGATTCTCAACCCTGTTAGCGGCAGTGATACCTGCGATAACATTCGCTCCGAAAGAATTCACGGCGCTCTGCATACACATTGAACCGATGGATGTAATGGTGAACTGCAGTGAAATCGGAACGCCGAGTTTAATCTGATATCCGGCGGTTTTAAGATCAAGGCGAAGATCGCTGCGCTTAATCTCAATGTTTTTATTGAATCTGAATATATAAATACCGCAGAGCACGGCGGGTACGGCGTGTGATATAAGTGTCGCCGCGGCGGCGCCTTCAACTCCCCAGCCGAATTTGCCGATAAAAAGAAGGTCGAGAAAGAAATTCGTTATGACACTTACGATGAAGAAATAAAGCGGCTTTTTGCTCTCCCCGACAGCTCTCGCTATGGCTGTGAAATTATTTGACAGCATCTGAATCGGAACCGCGAAATACAGTATATGCACATAAGCGGCCGAAAGGCCGATTATCTCATCGGGAGTGCCGATCAAGCGCAGAAGCGGGGTTGAGATTATATGCGCCGTCACCACTATAATACACCCTATGATAAACGAAACCGTGATGCTGTTACCGGCAAAATGCGAGGCACGCTTTGCGTCACCTGCCCCGAAAGAGTGGGCAACCGGTATTGTGAAACCCGCTGTCAGGCCCAGCGCGGCTCCGATTATGAAAGAATTCACCGAGCCGACATTTCCGACGGCGGCGAGAGCATCCGTACCGACGAATCGCCCGACGAGGATATTGTCAACAAGATGATAATTATATTGCAGCAATGATGACAGCATTATGGGAACGGCAAATCTTATTATGATGCCGAGAGCGTTTCCCTGAGTCATATTCACATTATTCTTCATATTGCACCTGCGGCGGTTATTTTCCGCTATTATATCACACGGCTCAGCTGTGTCAATGATTCGCGCAGATTTGAAACAACATTTTAATTACTGTAACGTCGCCGCGATTGCAATAATACCGTAATATTGATATAATACTTTCAAATAACGCTGAAAACGGAGGGATGCCGGATTATGGAAATCAAATGGGAAGACGGTTTTAAAATAAGCATTAAATCCGACGGAAAAACGATTATCCTGTCTGCAAACAGAGAGGGGCTTATTTCTCTCGCACGGATCCTGGATTCGCTTTCCGCCGAATTGCCGGGGAGCCACATCCATCTTGATGAGAATAACTCTCTTGAAGACGGATCGGCAGAGCTGATAATCGAAAAACTCTCTGACAGAACGGAGGAGCCGATGTGGAAAAATTCAGATGGGCATATGTAGGAAGCGGAAATATAGCAAGAAACACCGCGAGAAGCATAACTGCCGGAAACCATAAAATCACGGCGGTCTTTTCCCGCAACAAAGAAAAGGCGGCAGAATTCGCGGAAAAATACGGAGCAAAGGCGTTTGAAAACTTTGATGAAATGCTTGCAAGCGGAGAATTTGACGCTGTTTATATCGCCACGCCGCACACATCTCACGCGGAATACTCTGTCAGAGCGATGAAGGCGGGTAAGCCCGTGCTCTGCGAAAAGCCCGCCGGCGTCAG
>CADBOL010000333.1 GCA_902796295.1 Oscillospiraceae bacterium | reverse complement strand
CCGTGAGCGCGGGCTATATCGGCCCCGAGAGTGCCGGTGACGATGGTATTCACCACGGCGGGCTTTGCCGGGAGCTTTCTCATCCTCAATATGAAATCGAGCAGCAGTATGCCGGTCTGATTGCCCGTGAGCAGAGTGAATCCGCCGCCGTGCTTCACCGCGACGCCTACTCTGTCGCAGTCCGGGTCAGTGCCGATGACGAGATCGGCGCCTGTCTTTTCACCGTATGTTATCGCGATATTCAGCGCGTCTTTTTCTTCGGGATTAGGTGACCTGACTGTTGAGAAATTGCCGTCGGGCATTTCCTGCTCGCTGACAACGGTCACATCATAGGGTGAGAGAATCTCTCTTACGGGCAGATTGCCTGTGCCGTGGAGGGGAGTATAGACAATCTTTAATCCCGATGTTTCACCGTATAGCGAGAGCGCCCTGCACTCATCAATGAATCTTTTGAGGATACCGGGCTGAATGAAGCTGATTCTGCCCTCCGAGCAGAGCTTTGTAAAGCGATTCGCCTTTACATAGAGTATATCTTCGAGGTTTACTCTGTCAACAAATTTAATCAGCTCATTCGCGTATTTCGGCACAAGCTGGCAGCCGAAGCTGTCATAGACCTTGTAGCCGTTGTATTCTTTGGGATTGTGGCTCGCCGTCAATACTATGCCGGCGTCACATCCGAGCTCACGAACCGCAAAGGACAAAACCGGGGTCGGCTGCAGCGTGTCAAAAATATGCACGGCTATGTTTTCTTTCGCGAGCACGCACGCGGAGATTTCGGCAAAAAGTCTTGAGTTATTGCGCGAGTCATAAGCTATCGCAACGCTTTTGCCGCCGCCGGATTGATTGAGATAATCAGCAAGGCCCTTTGTCGCCTTCGCCACAGTGTATCTGTTCATCCTGTTGGGGCCCGCACCCATTATGCCGCGCATGCCGCCCGTACCGAATTCAAGATTTTTGTAAAATCTGTCTTCGATTTCCTTTTCGTCACTCAGCGCTTCAAGCTCGGCCTTTGTTTCTTCGTCAAATGTGAGCCAGCGCTCAAAATCGGTCATTCGCTTCACCTGCGATTCTTAAGGTATATTAATTAATAATTAAATCTGATTCATTATATCAAATCGCCGAGGATTAAACAAGCAGTATTTTGTTAACAAAAAAATCCGCAATCGGTTAACAAATTGTTTTCAATTGTTTTAGGTTGGCTTAAGGCTCGCGTATTAAAATTCAGTCAGAGATAAAGCAAAGGAGAAATCAGTATGTATAATGACAATGATTATGAATTCAGTAATTTTTATGAGCGTGAATTTGAGGAAAAAGAAAAGCCCGTTCCGGCGAATAACGGCATTTATTTTAATTCAGCCGCGGCGGATACAGCCGTAAAAAACAAACCAAAAAAGAAATTCTTTAAAAAAGCCGCCGCCCTCCTGACCGCACTTGCGTTGATAGCGGGAGCTTCTTACACAATCGGCAGATCTTCCGTCAATCAGGATGAATCGGTGATTTACAGATCCGACAGCGCTTCTGCGCAGACTTCGCAGGTGAAATACACCGCGGCGGATGAAAGCGGCAAAATGACCGTGTCCGAAGTCTATGCGGCAAATGTAAATTCAACCGTAGGCATTACGACACAGTCGATGGTGAATTATTTCGGGTTCAGAACCTCGGCGGCCGCGGCCGGCTCGGGATTCATTATTTCCGAAGACGGATATGTGGTGACTAATTATCACGTGGTTGAATCCGCAAGCGAAATCAAAGTGACGATGTATGACGGCAGCGTTTATGATGCCGGGCTTGTGGGCTATGACGAAAGCAACGATGTCGCCGTTCTTAAGGCGGATGCCTCCGGGCTGACTCCCGTAAAAATCGGCAATTCGGATTCGGCGGTCGTCGGCGATGAGGTCGCGGCGATAGGCAACCCCCTCGGCGAGCTGACATTCACTCTCACGCGCGGCGTAATCAGCGCAATCGGCAGAGAGGTCACTCTCTCATCGGGCGTTACGATGAATCTGATACAGACAGATGCGGCGATTAATTCGGGCAATTCGGGCGGAGCTCTTTTCAATATGTACGGCGAGCTCATCGGCATAACAAACGCCAAATATTCATCATCGTCATCCGGCGAAGCTTCTATTGACAATATCGGCTTTGCCATACCGATCAACAGCGTTCTTGATATTATTGAAGATATAATTCAGAACGGCACCAGGTCAAATGTGTCGCAGCAGAATCCGTTTTACGGCTACTATTTCAGCGGCAGACCTTATTCAGGATAACTCCTCTTTTTCATAAATCATCCGGTTTTCCCCTTGAACAGTGATTCCCCCGGGTTTTCCTTAAAGGATCCCGGGGGAGTTGCTTTTTTTATATCTCTTCGCCTGCCGTGATAATCTCAAAGGGGGAATACTCTACCGTGTCTGTTTCGTAAAGCTCCTCTTCGAGCATATTCATTATTTTCATTTTTTTGCCGAGCTTGATTTTTCCTCTTGAGCCGTTTTGCTCGCTCAGGCGATAGATAATCTTTTTGCCGTCTTCCGAGAGCTTCATCGCCTGCAGGATAAGGGGATAAAAATCTTCTCCTGAGTATTTCACATCCGCCTTTGTCAGCGGGATGTTGTATTCGAGAGCAGTTTCATTTATCTTTGCTTCGGCGGCGCTTCCGGCGTGCGGATAAATCATATAGCAGAAATCGTGCTCTCCTCTGTCTGATGAAGGATCGGGTCTCACGGGCGAGCGCAGAAGCGAGATTGAAATCTCATTATTTTCGGCCCCGGCACCGTATTTGTTTTCGTTAATTATCGCGATGCCGCCGTCCGTTTCGCTCATATCGCACCATTTGTGAATGCAGAATTCAAACTTCGCCTTTTCGCGCGGGGTATTCCTGTGAGTGCTTCTCTCGATGAACCCGGCCGATGTATCGCAGAGGATTTTTCTTGTGAGCACATTGCAGCCGAAAAAGACCTTCGCGAGCTTGTGGTCTTCGTGCCAGTCGGCGATATTCTCGACCTCGATGCCTCTTGAGTTTTTAAAGAATCTTATAATCCTGCGCCAGGTGCTTTTTTCCGTGGCGAGTGTCACGCTCAGTGCGGCGCATTCGCCGTCTGCGTATAAGAATTCAAGAGGGGAGATAACCTTGAGAGGAATTTCTCTCTCCCTGTAATTTGCGGGGATATCCCAGGCGTCATAGTTGCCGGGCATATCGTAAAATATCCTCAGGCGGTTGAAGTCGCCGCTGACCCACTCGCGGCTGAGCTCTTTATCCCTGAGCGAGATTATTGAGCCGTCTTCCGAAAACTCCAGAGTGTAAAGCGGAGTTTCCGCTTTGCCGCCGCCGAAATCAAACCAGCTGCCGTCAGACCCGCCCGCCGGGATACCGCCGCCCGAGAGAGCGGGGAGTGAGCTGAAGATGAAGCGGCCCTTTTTGCCGTGCCTTGTGTCGGTGCCGTCTTCACATTCAATGAATGAAAAAGAGTTTCTCTTGAAATTGAGTGAATTGAAATAGTTTTCTCCGCCTGCGAAACCGAGAGCGCCGAGCGTGATTTCTTCAAAATCCTTTACCGCGTCACGGTAAACAGGTGTGATATGGCTGCCGGGCAGTATATCGTGAAACTGATTGATCATCAGCTTTTTGTAAAGCTCCCTGATTTTTCCCGCCGGGTAGGATTCACCCTCACGGAGCTTAAGGCACGAGATTATCTCCGCCTCGCGCAGAAGGAATTCCGAGCGCCTGTTATAATCCTTGAGCTTTGCCTTTGTAGTGAAGGTGCCCCTGTGCATTTCAAGATAGAGCTCGTCATCCCAGGTCTCAAGATTTTTGCTCTCATTCAGATTATCGTGCAGAAATTTCCTGCCGCCCGTATGCTTCGTTTCGGGCATTACGGAGAGCTTACCGAATCTGTGCATGAGCTCAATCATTTCTTCGGTGCAGCCGCTTCCGCCGTCGCCGTAGCCGAACATCTGCATGGTGTCCGAGCCGCTGTTCTTTTCCTGAAACGCCTCATAGTTTTCCGCTATCTGCGAGGGCATATTCCACGAGATGAAGTGAGTCGGCGGCACGCACGCATAGACCTCGCTGCCGTCGATTCCGCGCCAGATAAAATTATTATGGGGGAATCTGTTTGTGTCGTTCCAGGTGCTCATTTTGTTTGAAACAAAATAATCAACGCCGCTCTTTTTAAGAATCTGGGGCATTATCCAGGAATTGCCGAAAACATCGGGAAGCCATGCGTTATTAACGGTTTTTCCGAACATTCTCTTATATGTCTGCTGACCGTAGAGGCACTGACGGATAAGACTTTCAGCACTCGGAATATTGCAATCAGGCTCAACATACATT
>CADBOL010000332.1 GCA_902796295.1 Oscillospiraceae bacterium | reverse complement strand
GATTCGGATTCCCAGACTATTTCGCCTTTGCCGTCTGTTTCGTTTCTGTAAACCTGCCTTGCCCCGTGAGAGGTTTTAAGCATTTTTATCAGCTCTGCGTTTGTGAGCAGAGACAGTGTGAATTCGTCATTGTCGCGCATTTCGGCGCCTATCATAAGGGGCGAGCGGAAAATGCACCAGAGGCTCAGCATCGTGCGCTGCTCGTCCTTTGTGAAGTTTGTCTGTCTGCCGTCCCAATTCTCTGCCGTGATGCAGATATGGCCTATCGGCAGCATATCGCAGTCAGGCCAGGTGCCGGGAGAGACACAATCCTGCCAGAGAAGGCATTTGTCAAACATATCGTGAAGGCGGTCCCACTTATCCCAGAAATCACCTGTAATACGCCACATATTCGCGTTTGCGGCCAGATGTTCACGCTCTTCAAAGAGGGCAGGCCCCGGGGAGAGCGAGAGAACCATATCCCTGCCGCAGCTGTCAATGGCCTTGCGGATCATTTCAATCTCTTCCCGGGCCGAGTAGAGATTATCGGGTCTTCCCTCGGTTATGCATATATCATCGCATTTTATGTAGTCAACGCCCCACGAGGCATAGAGCTCAAATATCGAGTTATAGTATTCCTGTGCGCCTTTTGCCCTGTAATCAACTCCGTACATATCCGGATTCCACGAACACACCGACCATCCCAGGGCAATGTCACGGGCTGTCACTCCGTCGCATTTGATCGGAGTATTTGAATGGACTGCCTGCCTCGGAATTCCTCTCATAATGTGAATGCCGAATTTAAGGCCGAGCGAATGAATATAGTCGGCTATCGGTCTGAATCCGAGCCCGCCTTTTGAAGAGGGGAATCTGTTTTCGGCGGGGATGAGGCGGGAGTATTCATCCATACAAAGTGGATAATAGTAATGATATGCAAAGCCGTCGGCTGTCGGCTCGGACCACTGAATATCACAGACGATATATTCCCAGCCGTAAGGCTTCAGATATTTCGCCATATATTCCGCGTTTCCTCTGAGCGTTTCCTCGTTTACGCCCGAGCCGTAGCAGTCCCAGCTGTTCCAGCCCATAGGGGGAGTCTGTGCAACTTTTTTATTCATCCTTATCACCGTTTATCCTGAAATCATTTATTCTCTCAATCATACTGCGTCCCGTGATTTCCATGAGTCTGAGCGCCGCGGGAATTGCCGCATCGGGCAGATTTATAAAGAAATTATCCGCCTCAAGCGTAAAAGCTCCGTCATAGCCCGTTTCCGCTATGGCTTTGAGAATCAGATCCCAGTTGAGTCCGGAAGTGTAGGGCAGGGTGTGAAGATCCTCTCTGCCGTTGTTATCCTGGATGTGATAGCAGCCGGTCCGTGCGCCCATCTCTCTGATGAGCTTATCTGCGTATTCACCGACAAGACCGCTGTGGCCTACATCGATGCAGGCAGTGAAATACCTGCTGTCAAGCGCGTCCATTGCCTTTTTGAATTCACCGGAGAGCGAGCAGAAAATATCGGGAATAATCCTGCCTTTTTTGTCGCATACCCAGGTGTTTTCAATTGCAATCTTTACACCGTAATCGCGCGCGTAGGGCTCAAGTTTCATGAAAAAATCCATATTTTTTATGAATGCCCTGTGCTTGTAATAAGACGGATGTATCACGATTATTCCCGCGTCGAGAAGCCCCGCGAATTCGATGCTTCTCTTGAGAATATCCATCATTTTTTCATTGTAGAGTGTGTCTTTTTCTCTCTGTGAGGGGAACGGTGCGTGCGACTGACAGAATGAGACTCCGTATTCACCGGTTATTCTTAGCAGATCTTTCGCATATTCTCTGTACTGAGGGCCGTTGAGCGCTTTCGAGCTTTCATCACGGTCTTTCATATGAAACATAGAGTAATCGAGCGCATCAAATCCGCTCTCGCAGAGCAGGCGTATTCCGCGCAGCTCTCCGAGCCTGAGGCGTACTCCGTTTGTCTGTGTTGCAAGTTTCATAATATCACCGGTCACTGAAGAGATTTGTAAAAATCAAGGGTTCTGAATGTTTTGCCTGTCTGATGCAGCAGATACTTTTCGCTGATGAATTCCAG
>CADBOL010000331.1 GCA_902796295.1 Oscillospiraceae bacterium | reverse complement strand
TGTGACTGATGAGGTGGAGAATACAATCCGGAGCGTGCTTTGCACGCGACCCGAAACTGCTAACTGCTAACTGCTCCCTGCTAACTGAAAAAAGCCCGCCGAAGCGGGCTTTTTTTTACAGTGTAAATCCTAAGCTCTTGTTTTCAAGGCCGAATGTAACGATTGCTTTTTCAAACAGATCATTTACGCCCTTGAGAATCTTTTTGCCGATTGATGCGATGAAACCGGTCTCGTGGGGGTTCTCGGAGAGGATTCCGATATTCTTGTCAAGATATGCCGTTCTCTTTGTTACAAAGGTCTTGAGAGCCGCGGCGTCGACGTCAAATTTCTCGCCGACCTTTGCCGGGTCGCTTGTGCCGTAAGTGTTCCAGAGGATGTGATCCATAATTACGGATGCTCTTACGGTGTCTCTGTATTCGTCAAATTTATCACCTGACCATGCTTCAACAGCTTCAGCTATGTCTGCATCCCAATACTGTTTTACGGCGTCAATGAAATCCTTCTTCTGGCAGAGACGGTTGAATATTGTCGGGTTCTCATAGATATCCTGCTTGCCGAATATCGTGTTTCTGTACTGCCTGTTGTAGCGGACCATCATCTCTTCGGGGTTTGTGTAGTCGATTCCGAATCTGCCCTCGTTGAAGTTGCCGAATGCCATATCATAATCCCATACCGGGCCGGCGTAGAGGATGCCGTCTTTTGTGGTGTCGATATAGAAGTATGTGCTTGTGAGGCCTGAGTCGAGATTGCCGTACCATTCGCTTATCGCATAGTATTTTGCGAAGGATTCAAGGTTTGCGAGGTCTGTGTATTTCTCGCCCTTTTCGTTTTTGCCGTCATCGGCGATTACGGCGTCTTCAAATCTCTGATAATAGTCGCTGACGAATTCCATCTGCGCCTTTGAGGCGTATTCCGGTTCTTTCATTGTGATGGGCTGGCTGTCTTTGGTTACGAATCCGCTCAGCTCGTCATAGTATCTGTTGCCGAGCTCCATCTCGAGGATGTAGCCACCCTTGTCTGTGCTCTTGTCGCTGTCGGGGATTTCCACATATTTATATGTGCCCTCGAGCAGGCCGGTGTAAGGGCCGTATTTGCCGCCCTGGGGCAGAGTATCCATATCAAAATCTTCGCCGTATTTGTCGATGCAGATTTCTTCATTGAGATCATCGAGGTTTTCAACATCGATTCTCTTTGACGCGGCTTCGATCCTGCTCGTGAGGATATAAGCTCCCATATAATTGCCGTTGATATAGAGATCGGTCGGGGCGTATTCGGGTGTGTAGGGCATGCCCGCGTCAGCCGCCGCGCCGTATGCGAGTGAGTTTCTCATCATAGTGGAGTCTTCATAGTTTGCTATAAGGCACCATTTTTTGCTCTTCTGCATACCGAAGATTTTATATTTATCTCCGAGCTTGATATTATAGGGCTTTTTCGCCGCCTGCCAGGTTGCGTTTCCTCTGCCCTTTATCTGTGCGAGCTTGTTGTCTTCTTTGCCGTCGTCATCAAGAGTCTGACATTTGCCCTTTGCGTTGTAAATGTAAATCTTGCCTTTTTCGGAGTGTGATTTGTCGGCGTGGATCGCGTCGAGCGAGCCGCTCTCGGTTGTGATGAAAATTGTGCCGACACCTGAGGAGGCGACCACATTGTATTTGTATTCGGCTCCGTCTGCCTTGATAGTGCCGGATTTGCCGAGATCGTAGGTTTCGCCGTTTACGATGGCTGTGTCACCTTTTTTGACATCTTTGCCGTTTGTGAATATCCTGAGTGAATCCGCTTTCCAGTAAGAGGGAACAAAGAGGAAATATTCGCCGTTATCGGCTTTCCACCATGTTACGGCTTTGCCGGAATCGGCAGAGTCAACATCCTCGCCGCCGAATGAGAGTGTGAAAGGCGCTGTTTCGGCGCTTGCTCCGAGCATCGAAGCGCAGCCGAGCGTGAGGATAACCGCGAGTAAAACAGAGAGAATCTTTTTCATTTTTAAATATCTCCTTTATTGTATTTCATTGGTTAATATATTTTTTATTGTTTCAAGTCTCGCCGCGGCGGAGTCTTTATCCGCCCCCTTGACCGAAAAATACATCTTGAGCTTCGGCTCTGTGCCCGAGGGCCTCACGGCCGCCCAGGAGCCGTCATCAAAGATGAATTTG
>CADBOL010000330.1 GCA_902796295.1 Oscillospiraceae bacterium | reverse complement strand
TGGCCAGCCACGATACCATTATCGCGGTGAAGCCGTTGCCGCCGGCGAGCTCTTTTGAGATAGTGTGGTTGGTGCCCGATACCAGCAGGAATCCGGCAAGGCCGCAGAGAGCGCCGGAGAGTATCATGGTCCTTATAATTACTTTTTTAACATTTATTCCTATATATCTCGCCGTGTTTTCGCTCTCGCCCACGACGCTTATCTCATAGCCGTGCTTGCTGTATCTGAGATAGATGAACATTATCACCGTGAGCACCGCGACAATGAGAATATTGATAAGATATTTCTGACCGAAAAGGTCGGGGAGCCAGCCGGCTTTTGTGTTTGAATTAACAAGGCCCATAACGCTCGAGCCGCTCGGCACCCAGACCATGATGGCAAATGATACAAGTTGAATCGCGATGTAATTCATCATCAGGGTGAAAAGGCTTTCATTTGTGCCGAATTTTGCCTTGAGAACTGCGGGAAACAGTCCCCAGAGGATACCGCCGAGCACTGAGGCGGCGAGCATCGCGAGGATGAGCAGCACGTTCGGAATTTTATCTCCGATTTCAAACATCAGCACCATGCTGCAAAGGCCTCCGAAGAGCACCTGACCCTCCGCTCCGAGATTCCAGAATTTCATTTTGAAGGCCGGGGTCACGGCAAGCGAAATGCAAAGGAGAATGGCGAGATTCTGAAGCATTGCCCAGAATTTGCGCTTTGTGCCGAAGCTGCCCTTTATCATTGCGCCGTAAACCTCGAGAGGATTCTGCTTTGTGAGTATCACGATGATGAAAGCGCAGACTATCAGCGCAATCGCTATCGCCGCGCCTCTTATGAGCCACGCCTTCCACCATTCAATTGCGGGGCGTTTAGCGATATGAAAGAGCGGCTCTTTTGCTTTTTTGGTTTTATCAGTCATCCGAAGAGCCTCCTTTCATCCCGGTCATAAGCAGACCGAGCTCTTCTTTTGTGGTGTTTCTCGCGTCAACTATACCGGTGACTCTGCCGGAGCTGAGCACGAGAATCCTGTCGCAGAGCTCTACGAGCACATCGAGGTCTTCGCCGACAAAGATGATTGAAACGCCTTTTTCCTTCTGCTCATTGAGGAGCCTGTAAATAAGATAAGATGAGTTTATGTCAAGCCCTCTTACGGGGTAGGCGACCATAAGAACTGTGGGGGCCGCCGCTATTTCCCTGCCGACAAGTACTTTCTGTATGTTGCCGCCCGAGAGCCTTCTAATCGGGGTGTTGGCGCCCGGTGTCACGACCTCAAGATCTTTTATAATCTTTTCTGCAAGGTCTCTGGGTTTCTTCCTGTCAACAAAAGCGGTTTTGCCTTTTTTGTAGGAGCGGAGCATCATATTGTCGATGATATCCATATTGCCCACAAGGCCCATGCCGAGCCTGTCTTCGGGCACGAATGAGAGGCGCACGCCCAGCTCTTTTATCTGAACGGGAGTCTTGTCTCTGAGATTGTCTTCCTTACCCGTTTTGGGGTTGTGATAGATTATCTCGCCGCCGTCGAGCTTGCAAAGGCCCGCTATTGACTCGAGCAGCTCCTTCTGGCCGCTTCCCGAGATACCGGCAATGCCGAGAATCTCGCCGCTCCTTGCGGTAAACGAGACATCGTCGAGGATTTTTACTCCGTCGCTGTTTTCATAGTCAATGCCCTTGACCTCAAGACGGTCCTGAGCTTCGCCCGGGTCTTCCCTGTCAATGTTGAGACTTATCTTTTTGCCGACCATCATCTCGGTAAGCTGCGATTCGTCCGTTTCGGCGGTGTTTACCGTGCCGATGTATTCACCCTTGCGCAGTACGGATACCTTATCGGATATCGCGAGCACCTCGTGAAGCTTATGCGTGATGATTACAATGGCTTTTCCGTCCTCTTTCATCCTGCGCAGGACATCAAAGAGCTTGCCTGTCTCCTGAGGTGTGAGCACGGCGGTCGGCTCATCGAGGATGAGGATATTCGCGCCTCTGTATAATACCTTTAGTATCTCGACCGTCTGTTTTTCGGAAACGGACATCTCGTAAATCTTTTTTGACGGGTCGATATCAAAGCCGTATTTTGAACTGATCTCAGACACGCGCTTTTCGATTTCTTTTATATTGAATTTTCCTTTTTCTTCAAGTCCGAGCACAATGTTTTCCGCCGCGGTGAAGATATCGACGAGCTTGAAATGCTGATG
>CADBOL010000329.1 GCA_902796295.1 Oscillospiraceae bacterium | reverse complement strand
GTCTCCCCGGAAAACGGAGATATTATTATGACCGGACTCGGCACCTGGACATGCAAAATAGATTCCCCGCTTATCAAAGATAAACCTCTCTTCACAATTTTTGACAATAACGGCAAATACGGCATAAAATTCAGGATGAGAAGCTATGAAAACGATAATCTTCCCGTAATCAGTGCTGAGGAAGACGGAAATACGCTGCGTCTCAATGTCGCTGCCGATAAATTCAAACCCGGGGCTGTCGCAAGCACCGAGCTCACATTTGACAATGACAGCTTTACCGGATTTATCCGCCTGCCGATAATGGGTAAGATCAAACTCCTGAACGGTATAAAAGTCGGCTGAAAGCTTATGTTACAAGCATTTTCACGCCTGTAACCGGAGAAGATAAATCTCCCTCCGGGCTGCATAAAAACAGGCTTTGGCGAATTTGTTTGCAATTGATTATTTTTCTGAATTAGAATATTTATAGACGATAAAAGACGGAGAACTGACATTCTCCGTCTTTTATCGGATGGCTCTGTAATTGTTGCTCACAAATTGCAGATGCATAATATTAGCTGGATATTATGCAATGTTATTATATCCGCACATTGTACCGATGTCAATACCTTTTTTGAAAAAAGTGTATTTTTTTTGTACAATCCGTTAACAAGACGCAGTTTATCAGGCAGGGCAGACTCAGGAAACCATATCACTTATGAACAAAAGTCAGCACAAAAAACAGCCCGTCGTGATCCGACGGGCTGCATTTATAATTAGATTGTATTAATTATTTGATGCTCCGGGCAAGCTTATGCCGGAGAGCTTGTTTATTATAGTCATAAATATACCGGGACCATAATAAGTGGTGAAATCGCTCTCGGTCGGGCCTATTGTTACGATGGGAAGCAGACCGAACAGCTTTCTGACGGCCGCAAGAAGACGGTCAAGTAAACAGTCTCTTACTCTGATATTGACGGGCATGGTCAGTTCTATGCCGTCTGAATCTCTTTCGGGATCGACTATTTTTGCCCCATCCCTGATAACAGAAACCGCAAAATGTCTCTCACGATTGATTTCGTCAACGTAGAACACGACTTCATCCTGATTGCCTTTGGCAACAACTCTGTCTTCATCATCTGTATCTGTTATGACAAGAATATAACCTTCGGGAAGAGAATCATACTCATCAACATCGAGATCATCGTTGTGCCCTATAAACCTGTTGGCTGTGGCATGAATGGTGACTTTTGAAAGGTAATCAACCGTTGTTTCGGTTACGGCATGAATCTGAACGCCGTCGGTAGGATTGACTGATTTCCATACAGCATAAAGAACAGTATCTTTGGTGAGCGTATAATAGCTGCCCGGCTGGTAAACGGGGTGAGCCGGATAATCGCTCATATCCATCCATCCGCCGAATTCATACTTCTCACGGTTCGGAGTTTCGTCTGGTATCCTGGTCTTGCCGTGTGATCTGATGGCTGAAGGCGGATTAAGTCCTCCATTCGCATCAAATTTCAGGTCAAAATTATCTCTGTCATTGGGAATCTTTTCTTCCCATATGGCATAGAGAGTCGTGTTCTTTACAAAGATATACTTCGCGCCTGCGGCATATATGGTATTGGCTCCGTCCGCGGACTCGGACCAGCCGAGGAATGTGTGCCCTTCATAAGTCGCAGAGGGAACGGTGGTCGAAGTGCCGCCGTTTCCGCTGATTGAAGACGGAGCAGTGCCGGGAGCACCGTTCAGATCAAATTTAACGGTAAACTTTTTATCTTTGATTGAATCATAGTCAACAGGAACATCCTTCTGGGGAGGTGTGGGCTCATCGGGCTCATCATCGGGTTCTTCCGGTGTGGAATCCGAAGGAGTTGTTGCCTCCGAAGGGGTTGATTCCTCATCGGGAGTATCTGCTTCGGATGGAGTTGCCGCTTCCGTGGGTGTTGCGTCGGTTGAGGTGGCTTCGGATGTATCGCCTGTGGTCACGGGAACATCATCAGCGCTTGCAATAACAAAAACCATGCTTGAAAAGAGAAGCAGGCTGAGCAGTATTGCAATTGATTTTTTTACAGTAGCCATACAATTTCCTCCAAATCAATCAATATTCTGCGTCGGTTAGCTGGGCCGACATTGATTTCAGTTTATTACTATAACACAAAGAATTCACTTTTTCCACACTTTTTTTAATATTTTTTTAAAAACATTGTATTTTTTCGGGTTTTTCACCCTGAATTCACCGGTTATCCGATGAAAATCTCCGCTTTGCAGAACCCGGTAAAAAAATATTTGCTTTTCGGTTGTATTGATAGTATAATTATAATGTATCATCATTTTTGTTGTATGAGGTGCGAAAATGGAAAAATTAAAGCTCAGTATAGCAGGCGAAACATACGCTATTTCAACCGATGATGACCCCGAATATATGACAGGTGTCGCTGAAGAGGTTGATGAACAAATAAGAGAAATCCTTCAGAGCAGCGGCAGAGTCTCGATTACACAGGCAGCAACGCTGACCGCTCTTGATTATGCCGACAGATTCAGAAAATCCGAAGCCACCTGCGAAAACCTCAGGAGTCAGATAAAATCATATCTTGAAGACGCGGCGAGATCGAGGACGGATGCCGAAATCGCGCGCCGCGAAAACGAACGCCTTCAGAAAGAACTTGCGGCATTAAAGAAACCGAGATGACAAAGCCGGAAATCCTCGCTCCCGCAGGCGGATCCGAAAGTATAGTTTCCGCAGTGAGATGCGGGGCGGATGCCGTATATTTCGGCGGCAAATCATTCAACGCGAGACGCAACGCGTCAAATTTCGGCTATGATGAGATCGAACGCGCCATACAATACTGCCACGCCCGCGCGGTGAAGGTCTATATCACCCTGAACACTCTTGTTTCGGACCGTGAGCTCGATGAGGCAAAGGATGAGATAATCCGTGTCTGCCGTCTCGGAGCAGACGGTTTCATAGTCCAGGATCCGGGGATAGCCCGTCTTATAAAGGAAATATGCCCCGGAATACCTCTGCACGCTTCAACTCAGATGAGCGTCAGCAGCGCCTACGGCATAAACCTGCTGGAGGATGCCGGATTTTCGCGCGCGGTCATCCCCCGGGAGTGCTCCCGGGAGGAGATAGAAAGCATCGCCGCAAACACCGGTATCGAGCTCGAGGTTTTTGTTCACGGAGCACTCTGTATGTGCCTTTCAGGCCAGTGTCTGATGAGCAGCATCCTCGGCGGAAGAAGCGGCAACAGAGGCCTTTGCGCCCAGCCCTGCCGCCTTCCTTTCGGAGTGAACGGCAAAGGCGGACACAACCTGAGTCTAAAGGATCTATCGCTCATTGATTCTCTGCCCGAGCTTGCAGAAACAGGCGTGATGTCATTCAAGATTGAGGGCAGGATGAAGCGCCCGGAATATGTCGCGGCCGCCGTTACGGCATGCCGCAATAAACTTGACGGAAAAGATGATTCCTCGGTCACCGAGGCTCTCGGCTCTGTTTTCTCACGGTCGGGATTTACCCGCGGTTATTATGATTCCCAGCTGTCAAAAGATATGTTCGGAATCAGGACAAAAGAGAATGTTGAGGATTCGGGCGCCGTGCTCAATTCTCTTTCTCATTTATATGATAATGAAAACCCTCTTATTCCCGTAAAAATGTTTTTTACGCTCAGAAAAGGCAAAGAACCCTCTCTGAATGTCAAATATGAAAATTATTTCGCGCAGGTTTCCTGCGCCGTCATACCTTCGGAAGCTGTCACCAGGGAAATCACGGCGGAAGAAGCCGCCGCCAGACTGTCAAAATGCGGCGGGACTCAGTTTTATGCGGCAGATATAAAATGTGAAATCGATCCCGGCCTTTATCTCCCCGCTTCTGCGCTCAATTCCTTAAGAAGAGACGCGCTGGCGGAGCTTGAAAAATCAATATCTCACCGCGAGCCTTATTCTCTGAATAACAGGGAAATCATCATCGCTCCACACCGTGCGGAAAAGAAAAGAAAACTGCATATCAGATTTTTCGATCATGCCGGAATCCCGGAAGGCGTAAAAGCCGACAGAGTGATTATTCCGCTTGATACACCCGGTGAAACGGTAGAGAGACTTCTCGCGGACAATGAAGAAGTCGCCGCAGAAATACCGGTGAATGTCTTTTCGTCCGCGGATAAATATATTGAAAACCTGAAACACCTCAGAGCGCTCGGAGTTAATCTCGCGCTCGCCGGCAATATTGACGGTATTGGGATTGCCAAAAGCATTGATATGCCTTTTGCGGCAGGCCTCGGTATGAATGTTTTCAACAGCATCTCGCTTGAAGTGATGAAAGATGCCGGCGCCGTTGACTGCCTCCTTTCTCCCGAGCTCCGGCTCAGGGATATCGCCGCTCTCGGCGGTGAAATTCCCCGCGGAAGCATTGTTTACGGGCGGCTGCCTCTTATGATTACGAGAAACTGCCCGGTTAAAAATAAACTTTCCTGCACTCAGTGCAAAAGGGAAAGCTTCATCGAGGACCGCCTCGGAATCAGATTTCCGGTGCGATGCTCAAACGGATTCAGCCATATATTCAATTCCGTGCCGCTGTGCATGACCGATAAAACCGGTGAAATAGAAAACACGGATTTTGATTTATTGTATTTTACAACAGAAAATAAAAATGAAACCGAAAAAATAATCGGGGATTACCTCAAAGGAAATGCTCCCGGTTATGAATATACGCGAGGCCTGTATTACAGGAATATTCTTTAACAGTTATGAAAAGAAAACCGCCTGAATTTCCGGAAAGAGAAAAAAATACGCTGCCCGGATATGTCAAGAAAGCTCTCGGGGAAAACGGACTTGACACCGGCGGAGCGCTGTACTCCGTAAAAGGAGATATGGACTCCGAAGCGTGTTACGCGGACACATGGCTGTTTTTTGACACGAAGGGGCTCTATCTTGCCTTCTGCCGTGAAGAAACTGTCAAGCCGAAACACGGACATGTTCCGCCCGACCCCGTAATTGCAATTGAAAAAATCATTGCCGTTCCTGCCGAGGAGATCGACTCTCTTTCAATAGAGAGATACACCTCTACGGGGCGGCTTATTATGTCTTTCGGAGATGAAACCTCTCCCCTGACCTATTTTTCACCCGGAATGGCGGGAGAATTCGACAAGCTCGCGAGAGTATTCAACACATGGAAAGAATCAGGCGAAATCGTAATACCCAATGACGGAAGACCGGACGGGGGAAAATGCATAAAATGCGGTGCTCCCTGCCCTCCCGGCAAAGATTTCTGCCATAAACACGATAAGAATAAAGGCACCGCGGTAAGGCTCATAAAATTCTTCGGAGGTCATGCTCCCCAGATTGCGGTTATTATTTTCTTTATGCTTCTGAATTCCGCGGCAAATGTTCTCATCCCGCAGGTGAGCACAAGAGCGCTCTACGATGACATCCTCGCAAACGCGGGCGATACGGTCCTTGCGGAAAGTCTCAAGGCTCTCGGATCGCTGCTGCTCACGGTTATCGGCATAAGGCTTCTCAAAGTCGTGCTGACGATGGTTCACGACTATATGTCGGCTTCGATTATGCCGCGCGTAATGTACGGCCTGAAAGTAAAAATATTTGAGGCGATGCAGCGGCTCTCAATCGGATTCTATTCATCAAAGCAGACCGGCTCTCTTATGGACAGGGTCACAAGAGACGCGAATAATATATATTGGTTTTTCACCGACGGAATACCGAGACTGATACTGGATTCAACCACTCTTATCGGAGTGCTCATAATTATGTTTATGATGAGCCCGAAGCTGAGTTTTATCGCGCTGGGGACAACACCCGTGCTTATGTTCACTCTGATTGCGGGCAACAGGTTTTTCAGGCGGCTTCACCACAGAGTGTGGGTCACCCGCTCTCGCGCAAGATCGCTAGTAAGCGACAATATCAACGGCCAGCGTGTAATAAAAGCTTTTGCTAAAGAAAATGACGAATTTGAGCATTTCGGCGAAGTTTCGCGCGATGCAATGAATGCGGAAATAAAGGTCGGTGTTTCAGAGGCGACTCTTTTCCCGCTGCTGGATATTGTTGCCCTGCTCATCACAACCGTAGTGCTCGGAGCGGGCGGAGTCATGGTGGCAAAGGGCGAGAACAATATGACCACAGGCACCCTGCTGAGCTTCATAGTCTATGTCAATATGCTCAAGGAACCGTTCGGCTTCCTTTCCTGGATTTCAAACTGGTGGGCAAGGTGCTCCGATTCCGCCCAGCGTGTTTTTGAGATTTCCGACGCGCTGCCGGATATTACCGAAAAAGAGAATGCCGTGGGATTTGATAATCTTCAGGGCAGTATTGAAATAAACGAGCTCGAATTTGAGTATGAACCGGCGAGACCGGTAATCAACAAACTGAGTCTGCGCGTGGATGCCGGCACAATGCTCGGTATCGTAGGTAAGACGGGCGCCGGCAAAACCACTATAGCAAACCTGATTGCCCGCCTTTATGACGCAAAAGAGGGCAGCATAAAGATTGACGGAATCGATGTCAAAGACCTGAAGCTCGCGGAGCTTCGAAGAAATATAGGCCTTGTTTCACAGGATATTTATCTTTTCATCGGCTCCATTGCAGACAATATAAGATACGCAAAGCCAGATGCTTCAATGGATGAGGTTATTGCCGCTGCCAAAGCGGCCTGCGCACATGATTTCATAATGAAACTCCCCGACGGTTATGAAACAAGAGTCGGAGCCGGAGGCCAGTCTCTCTCGGGAGGCGAGAAGCAGAGGATTTCAATCGCGAGAACCATAATACAGAATCCGAAAATACTTATCCTCGATGAGGCAACCGCGGCAATGGATACCGAAACAGAGAGAAACATACAGCGCTCACTCTCATCACTCTCAAAAGGAAGAACGACAATAGCCATAGCTCACAGGCTCTCAACACTGAGAGACAGCGACTATCTTGCCGTCATTGACGAGGGAAAAACAGTCGAATACGGCACATATCAGGAGCTCATCCGTCAGAAAGGCGAATTCTACCGCCTATATAAGATTCAGGCGGAGGCTCTCAAGACAATAGGCATCGGCGGCGAAGCCGAATATGCCGCAGAAGATGAAAAGGAGGAAACACACCATGAGTGATAATATTCAGACAATTTCTCCCGACACCCTCAAAACAGAATATGTTTCCCCCTCTGACTGCGAATTCTTTGAAATGCCAAACGGCTTTCTTGGCGCGAAAATAAAGGGCACGGAATACAGGCGCGTCATCCTTATGCGCGCTCTGCCGCTGACACAGCCGGATGATTATATCTGCATCAGCGATGTGGATAAAAACGAGATCGGAATTATCGAAACGCTCGGGGATTTCTCACCGGAGCAGCAGGCAATGATAAATAGCGAGCTTTCCAAGCGGTATTTCTGCCCGGTCATCACAGAGATAAAATCCGTAAAGGAAAAATTCGGCAATTTTTATTTTGATGTTATGATAGGCGAACGCAAAAAGAATTTCACGGTAAAGAATATCACAAAAAACATCCGCTATCACGGCGACGGCTTTGATATCATAGACGTTGACGGAAACAGATACAATATTCCCGATTACGGAAAAATATCGGGAAAGAGCAGAAGAAATCTCGACCCGTATATTTATTGATTATTATTGACGGAGCGCGTTATGATTACCGAAGTAAAATTTGACATGAACGGCAGCGGCGGATACTGTGACGGTATTCTGACCTTTGACGGTAAATTCATAACTGCGAAAGCAGACGGTGAAGAGCTTTTCCGCCGCGAGGCGGGAGAGCTGATAATGCGCACCTATGTCGGCTGCGGCGAGCTTGAAATAATGCCTGGAGGCATTGATGAGGGTGACCCTGCCGACGGTATCACGGTATGCCGGTATTCGATGTCTCAGGTCGAGGAAATAGGCGAATTCAGCAAAGTTGTCAATTACTATATCAAAACAGGCGAGCACACCGAAATAAACAAATCGGGGTTCAGAATCTGTCCTGTATGCGGCAGACACTATGCCAAAGGTATGAGCACCTGCCTTTTCTGCGCCAAAAAGACGTATCTGCTGAAGAAGCTCCTTATCCTCGCGAAGCCATATCTTCCGTCACTGCTGTTTTCGGGATTCTTTATAATTCTTTCATCAATATGCGGAGCTCTGCTCCCCGTATTCAACCAGCGTCTCATAGACAATTATCTCAACGCATCGGATCTGGCCCGCGCGGATATGGTCAAAGGAGTAATAATGACCGCCGTTATGATCGGCGCGATTCAGATTCTCGGCCTTATATTTGATGTGATAAGCGGGCGCCGCGCAAACAAAATCGGCGGAAACATCTCAAATGATCTGCGGGTAACCGTCTATGACAGGATGCAGCGCCTCTCAGCCTCGTCAATGTCAAACAGAACCTCGGGCGACCTGCAGACAAGAATCCTCAACGATACGGAAAAAATAAAGCAGTTCATCACCGAGCAGGGCATATATCTTATATCAAAACTTGTGATGTTCATAGTCATCCTCATAATACTGCTGAGAATCAGCCCCTCGCTGACTGTTATAGTGCTGCTGCCCGTTCCTCTGGTGCTTTATGCGATAACCAAATTCTGGGGCAGGATAAGAGTCAGGTATGAAAAACAATGGCGAAGCGAATCAAGGGCAACATCAATCCTCCATGATATTGTCAAGGGAATCAGGGTTGTAAAGACATTCGGCAGCGAAGAGAGGGAGATAACAAAATTTGCCACCGCTTCAAAAAAACTTGCCGACGTTCAGTCAAGCAACGAGCATATGTGGGCAATAGCCTCCCCCCTGCTTCAGTTCTTAATGGGCATAGGCGAATTCTTTGTGATTTATTTCGGAGGCAGGCAGGTGCTCACGGGAAGAATCTCCGTCGGGGAACTTCTGGCGTTCACTCTCTATCTCGCCTACATCTATGAGCCGCTCAGATGGATGTCGTCCCTGCCCAGACGACTGGGTGAAGTTTCGACGAGCCTTATCAAAATATTTGAAATAATAGATGAAAAACACGATGTCAATGACGCCGAAAACCCGCTACCCGCAAACCTTGACGGAGAAATAGTTTTTGAGAATGTTCAGTTCGGATACAAGACTTATGAACCGGTGCTCAGAGATATCAATCTCACCGTGAATCAAGGTGAAATGATAGGCCTTGTCGGTCACTCCGGCGCAGGCAAAAGCACATTTATCAACCTCGTGCTGCGGCTCTATGACACAGACAGCGGCAGCATAAAGATAAACGGCACGGATGTCAAGGATATCTCACTCAATGACTATCACTCAAAGGTCGGTGTTGTATTCCAGGAAACATTCCTTTTTGCAGGCACGGTCTATGACAATATTGCCTATGCGAGACCCGGAGCCACGCCCGCCGAGGTCATAGCAGCGGCTAAAGCGGCTAACGCACATGATTTTATCATCAATCTCAGCGACGGCTACAACACCATAATAGGTGAAGACGGACACACCCTTTCCGGAGGAGAAAGGCAGCGCGTTTCAATTGCGAGAGCCGTGCTCAGGAATCCGGAAATCCTTATCCTCGACGAGGCAACCAGTGCACTCGACCCCGAAACGGAAGAAGCGATACAGGAAGCTCTCGCGCGCCTTGTCAAAGGCAGAACTACCTTCGCGATAGCGCACCGTCTCTCAACCCTGAGAAACGCCGACCGGCTTGTTGTCATTGAAAAAGGAAAAATCGTCGAGGTCGGCACGCACAACGAGCTGATGAAAAAAGGCGGTATCTACGCCTCCCTCGTCATGGCCCAGCGCCAGACAGCGAAACTGCATTAGACAGATATCAGTCAGCAGGTAGTTTATATATGGTTTTTACAAAATAATCTTTAAAATATTAATAACTGATTAAAAGAGACTGCCGCATCCGGTTTTTACCATTTGCGGCAGCCTTTATTAATATATGCTTATTCAGTTTTATGCAGAGTTTTCTTTCCATTGAGCATAAAGCGTGTGTGCTTCTTCCGATTCGACTTTTGACCCCGGAGTTATTGGGGTTCCGCCGTTTGAAGAAGTATACCATCCGACAAAAGTGTAATTGTTTCTGGTCGGTATCGGCAGATTCCCGTAAGCTTCGCCGTAATATACATTCTTGCTGCCCGGGCTTACACTTCCGCCGCAAGCGTTAAACGATACCGTAATCGGCTGTTTACCTTTACTTATAAGAATACTTACCGTATCTCCTTTGTTGGCGGCAGAACCGGCCGCGGGAGACTGGCTTATGACGTTGCCTGCAGCAACAGTATTGCTGAAGTCGCTTGTTGACTCGGTTTTGAACCCTTTGCTTTGAAGGGCCGAGTTTGCCGAAGCTTCGCTTAATCCAACAACATTCGGAACGGAAACAGGTTCCTTTCCTTTACTTACTACTATGGTT
This sequence comes from Oscillospiraceae bacterium, assembly GCA_902796295.1. Lineage (GTDB taxonomy): Bacteria > Bacillota > Clostridia > Oscillospirales > Acutalibacteraceae > CAG-177. The sequence continues at coordinate 961 of CADBOL010000329.1, read as the reverse complement.
ACTGTGTCTCCGCTGTAGGCAGAAGAACCCGGTGCCGGAGACTGACTGATAACATTGCCGCTTGCAACCGTATCGCTGTATACACTTGTCGACTTGACTTTGAATCCTTTTTCTTTAAGGGTTGAATTTGCCGAAGATTCATTTGATCCGACAACATTCGGAACAGTCAAAGGTTCTTTTCCCTTACTTACTACAATACTTACCGTATCTCCTGTTTTGGCAGGAGAACCCGCTGCGGGATACTGACTTATAACATTCCCGCTTGCAACCGTATCGCTGTATTCGCTTGTTGACTTGACTTTGAATCCTTTTCCCTGAAGGGTTGAATTTGCTGAGGATTCGCTTGACCCTACTACATTCGGAACAGTAAAAGGTTCTTTCCCTTTGCTCACAACAATACTTACCGTATCTCCCTTGTCGGCGGCAGAACCCGCTGCGGGAGACTGACTTATAACATTGCCGCTTGCAACCGTATCGCTGTATTCACTTGTTGACCTGACTTTGAATCCTTTTCCCTGAAGGGCTGAATTAGCCGAGGATTCACTTAACCCGACAACATCCGGAACAGAAACCGATTCTTTTCCTTTGCTTACAACGATGCTGACTGTATCTCCCGTTTTGGCAGAAGAACCCGCCGCCGGAGATTGACTGATAACATTTCCGCTTTTGACTGTACTGTTGTATTCATCGGTTGATTTGACACTGAACCCCTTGTTCTGAAGCGCAGTTTTTGCCGCGGATTCATTAAGCCCGACAACATTGGGAACGGACAAAGATTCTTTTCCCTTGCTGATAACAATATTTACCGTATCTCCGGTCTGAGCGGGAGAACCTGCCGCCGGTGACTGACTGATAACATTGCCGCTTGCAACTGTACCGCTGTATTCGCTCGTTGATTTGACTTTGAATCCTTTACTCTGAAGTGTTGAATTTGCCGCTGATTCACTTGAACCGACAACAT
>CADBOL010000328.1 GCA_902796295.1 Oscillospiraceae bacterium | reverse complement strand
TATTTTGAGAAAAATGGTATCCGAATAATAGTGTGAAGCCTTTGATATATCCATTTAACAAAAAAGTTGGCACCCCCTGCGGGAATCGAACCCACAACTAGCCCTTAGGAGGGGCTTATTCAATAAGGAGCGAAGCGACGTCATTCATCAAAGGCGGAGCCTTTGATATATCCATTTAACCAAAAATGTTGGCACCCCCTGCGGGAATCGAACCCACAACTAGCCCTTAGGAGGGGCTTATTATATCCATTTAACTAAGGAGGCGTATCAACGGGCAATATTCTATCAAATATTGCCCGTTAAGTCAAGTGAAATCGGATATATTTATTAGTTTATTTTGTGATGCTCTCTGCAAGTTTAACAAGTTTATCGGGAGTGGTTTTGCTGTCAACAGAGAGAGTCAGGGCTGAGCCTTTATCTTTATCAAACCATATCAGGCTTCCGCATTCGGTGTCTTCGCCGTTGTAAATATGAACTTCACCGTCATTTCCGTTTACTTTAACTTTCTTTTCTTCAGTCCAGACATAATAAAGACCCGAAAAATCGTCAGCGGCATCTGCTTTCTTAGATCTCAGGGTATAATTCTGCTTGTTCAGATCAAAGCTTATCTGGCCGATTTCGTCATTGATTACATAATATGTAACGCCCGTGGCTTTTTCGGGCAGTTTGAATTCCATACCGGATTTTTTTTCTACGCGTTCCTCATTTGATTCAACCATAGGATTTGATATTTTCGGCTTGGTAACCTGCTGCTGAGTGGTGATTTCCTTTGTTTCGGTTTTGCCGCAGGCGCAAACGGAAAGCGCCATTAAGAACGCCAATATAATTACGGCTAGTTTTTTCATATTATAACCTCCTTTGTACTGGATCCATTATAACATGTTTATCGATTATATTCAATAACTATATGATACCTTCGTTTACTGCTTTTTCACACAGTTCAGCAAACAGAGCGCAGCTCCATGTAAACCAGCTTCTTGTGAATTTTCCGGGATCGTCGGCATCAAAGCCTTCATGCATAAGATAAGTTCCCGCATCTGTGGTTTCGAGCATATTCAGAAGAGATTTAATCTCATCATTATCATTCGATGTCAATCCCTGCATTGATAATGCAATATGCCAGATGTAACCTTCCGGAGTATGAGGGCTGCCGACGCCTTTTGCATATTTGCCTTCGTAATAATACGGATTCTTTTTGCTGAGAATGAATTTTCTTGTATTTATATATATCTCATCATCCGGTGAACAGTAACCGAGGTACGGTGCAGACATAAGAGACGGCACATTTGCATCGTCATACTTGAAATAATTACCTCTGCCGTCCACTTCGTTAAGAAACATTTTGTTTCCGCTGTCATCTTCACCGACAGCGTATGTTTTAATTCCGTTTTCTATTTCTTCTCTGAGCTTTATGCATTTATTAATGAATTCCTTATCGAATGAAATATCACCGAGCATTTCAATCAGATGGTTTAACTCTACAACGGCAAACATATTCGAGGCTACAAGATAGCCGTATCTGCAGGCATCATCACTCGGGCGGAATCCTGACCAGGTCATACCTGTGTATGATACTTCCGCACCCATACCGTTATTGTGAATTGTATCCTGCTCGGGGCAGTTTCTGCGGGTGAATCTGTACGGGGATTTTTCAAAATGATGCTGCTCGGTAATCCATTGATTTACAGTTATTTCTGCTGTTTCGGTAAAGCTTTTATCGAGAATGGTTTTATCTCCGGTAGCTTTGTAATATAGATAAGTCAGGCGGATGGGATAGCAGAGAGAATCGATCTCATATTTTCTTTCCCAGACAATCGGGAGATTGCGGGGATAGTCATCGTGAACCGCTCTGTCATCGGGGATTTTTTTAAAAGCGTTGGCGTAAGGATCAATTTTAATATATTCCCTCTGTCTTTTGATTACGCCTCTGATAATCGCGGCGGTTTCTTCGTCATCCGCTGCAGCGGGAATATAATGAGATACCTGAGCTGTTGAATCTCTCAGCCACATTGCGGGAATATCGCCTGTCAGCACAAAAACAGTACCGTCATCAAGATATTCTGCGGCGGTTTCCAATGTGCTCAGGCAGCATTTTTTATACATTTCAGAGAGCTTGCTGCTGTATCCCGATATTCTGTCGGCGTAATTATTTACTCTTTCTTTAAGCCTGACCGGTACTTTCATGCCATACCTCCGATTAATTGTGTTTATTTACGGTGATCTTTAATGAATTATACTATATATTGTATTTTTTATCAAATATTTTTTTAAAGACACTTGAAAAGATTTTAACTTTAATATATAATCAAAACGTTATGAATTGAGATTGTGAGGTGCGGGCAATGAACCGGATTGGTTTTGATAATGAAGCTTATATTACAAAACAGTCTGAAATGATTTCAAAAAGAATCGGTGAATTCGGAGGAAAGCTTTATCTCGAGCTCGGCGGCAAGCTGTTTGATGACATGCACGCTTCGAGAGTTTTACCCGGATTTGCTCCGGACAGCAAGCTTAAAATGCTGAAAAAAATAAGCGATGATGTTGAGATAGTTATTGTTATCAATGCCGGTGACATTGAAAGCAATAAAATCCGCCGCGACCTCGGTATAACATATGATACCGATGTTCTCAGATTGATTGATGCCTACAGAGCCACAGGGCTCTATGTGGGCAGTGTTGTTCTCACTCAGTTCAGTTCTCAGCAGTCTGCAATCTCATTCAAAAAGAAACTTGAATCACTAGGCGTTAAAGTATTTATACACTATCCGATTGACGGATATCCTTATAATCTCCCGCTTATAGTCAGCGATAACGGATTCGGAAAAAACGAATATATCGAAACCAGCAGACCTCTTATTGCCGTTACCGCTCCCGGCCCCGGCAGCGGTAAGCTTGCAACCTGTCTCTCTCAGCTTTATCATGAAAACAAGAGAGGAATAAAAGCAGGATACGCAAAATTTGAAACATTTCCCATATGGAATCTTCCGCTCAAGCATCCGGTCAATCTTGCGTATGAAGCTGCTACCGCAGACCTTAATGATGTCAATATGATTGACCCCTATCATCTTGAGGCATACGGCGTTTCGACTGTTAACTACAACAGGGATGTTGAAGCTTTCCCCGTGCTCAATGCTATTTTTGAAAAAATCAGCGGTGTTTCACCTTATAAATCTCCGACAGATATGGGCGTAAACATGGCCGGATACTGTATTAGTGATGATGAAGTATGCAAAAAGGCATCCAAGGATGAAATCATCAGAAGATATTTTGCCACGCTTTGCGATAAAAAACAGGGCAGAGGCAATCAGTCCGCAGTTGAAAAAGTTGAATCTCTTATGCATCAGGCGGGTATCAGCGTTGATGACAGGGCGGTTGTAGCCGCGGCGCTCAAAAAGAGTGAAGAGACAGACGGTCAGCCCGCTGTTGCCATTGAGCTGAATGACGGCACTATTGTTACCGGAAAGACTTCAGAACTCCTCGGAGCTTCTTCAGCCGCAGTCCTCAATGCAGTCAAGAAACTTGCCGGTCTGCCCGATGATCTTCTTATGATCGCTCCTTCGATAATTGAACCCATACAGAGACTCAAGGTCAATATTCTTAAAAACCATAATCCCAGGCTTCATCTTGACGAAACTCTGATTGCGCTTTCCATGAGCGCTAATACCAACCCGGTCGCAAATAAGGCACTTAATGAAATTGATAATGTCAAGTGCTGTGAGGCTCATTCAACTGTTCTTCTCTCACAGGTTGATATGGATGTATTCAGAAAGCTCGGAATAAACATTACCTGTGAGCCGGTTTATCAGACTAAAAAGCTTTATCATAAATAAAAGATTCTGCATGAAATGAGTTGATTGTCGGCCATGCAATTGCTTTATTTTGAAAGAATAAAGATTTTTAACAGCGATCCGTCTTTATTCAGCGCAGCCGAATTGTTTTGTAACGAACTTAACAGCAGAATAGATTCAATTTCCGTATTTTCCGATAAGGAAAATGCGGATATTGTATTTGAGTCATTCAG
>CADBOL010000327.1 GCA_902796295.1 Oscillospiraceae bacterium | reverse complement strand
TTTTCTGGTCCGAGTGACTGGTTTCGAACCAGCGGCCTCGTGGTCCCAAACCACGCGCGCTACCAGCTGCGCCACACCCGGTAATATTTGCTTTTTTAAGCGGAGCAGGCTTCCTTTGCGGCTGCCGTGCTCCGCTATTTTATATCATATTTATAAAATTGTCAATCGGAAATGTCATTGCTCCGGGTTAAAGTGTCTTTACGAGCTCTTTGAGATATTCTCTGAAACTTTCGCCGATTTCGGGGTGATTCAGCGCGACCTCACAGTTGGCTTTCATTATGCCGAGCTTATTGCCCATATCATATCTGATTCCGTCAAAATCATAGGCGAAAAGATTGCCGGCTCTGCCGAGCTCGGTGAGCGTATCGGTGAAGAGGAATTCCTTATCCGCGGGAGTGGCGTCTATGCCTTTTTCAATCAGTTCAAACGCGCCTTCGGGCAGGATTACTCTGCCGAGGATGGCGTAGGGAGACAAAATCTGTTCCTTCTTCGGCTTTTCGATTATATTATAGCAGTTCATCAGGCGCTCTTCGCCCTCAACTGGGGTGACATCAAGTGTGCAGTAGAGCGGAATCAGCTCTTCGGGAACGGCTTTTACGCCGACCATGCCCTTGCCGTATTTCTCATAAAGACGGCACATCTGCCCGATAACGGGGTTTTCATCATTTATGATGACATCATCGCCGTAGAGCACGGCGCAGGGCTCATTGCCGATGAATGATTTGCCCGCGAGGATCGCGTGGGCGAGACCCTTTGTTTCTTTCTGGCGTATGAAATAAATATTCGCAAGAGACGAGCAGCGTTTAACGCTTTCATAGAGAGCCGCCTTTGCCGGGTTCGCGGCGAGCTGTGTTTCAAGCTCGAAGGAGTGGTCAAAGTGATCTTCTATCACAGACTTTCCTCTGTTTGTGATGATGAGTATATCCTCGATTCCGGCTTTTGCCGCCTCTTCCACTATATACTGAATTGCGGGTTTATCGACTATATTGAGCATTTCCTTGGGGACGGATTTGGAGGCGGGGAGCACTCTCGTTCCAAGACCCGCCGCGGGGATTATAGCTTTTTTGATTTTCATTGAATTCACCTCAGAGATTCATTGCGGCATAGTTTGCGATTACCACTATGATATAGGATGCAATCCTGAATGTAAAGAATCCGCATAACGCGCTGAGCAGAGAAGTCCCGCCGCGCCTGATTATCATCGCTCTCTGCAGATTCGGCTCAATGGCCTCCGTTTTCAGGAATTCGAAATCATCCCTGATTTTTTTGTAATAAAGCCTGTCGGCGAGAAACGCGAAGATAAGATTGCAGGCAAGCATAAGGCCGGAGCCGATTGCGAAATCCTTCCTTGTGGCGGTAACAAGTTCCTCCATCATTTTAATTGCGTCCTCGTTTGAGAGGGTGCGGTCGTTCATTGCCTGCTGATACGGTTCCATCACATCGATCATCTTATTGCTCATGGTGGCAAAAACCGGTGACGCCGCCGCGAGAACTATTATGAATATAATACCGAATTTATACATTTTGCGGAAGAAGTACCACAGCGGGCCGAAGAAAAAGGCCGCGAAATTGAATGAGATTTTTCTGCCGTTTTCAAATTTTTTGAAGAGAGGCAGATATCGCTTTACATTCCTGCGCACATAGGCGGAGAGCTCACCCGCGGTGTTTCCGCCGATTATCTCCTGCTCCTCAAAACCGCTGTCTGCGGCATATGAAGCAAATGAAGAGCGGGGCATGAGAACGAGCGGAGCGCCGCAGTTTTTGCAGAGCCTGTCACCGGGCTCGACGGGCATCCCGCAGTAGGGGCAGCGGCTGTTGCCGTCATCATCGGTGTTAAGTCGGATTTCACTGCCGGCGAGAGGAGCGCCGCATCTGCCGCATACCGAAACATCGGCGGGGTTTTCGCTGCCGCAGTTAAGGCATATTCTGGAGGCATCGGCCGGGATATCCGGTTTCCGTTCGGTGAATACGGGCTTTTCCCCTGAGGACCAGACAAAGCCCTCCGCGTGTTTTTCCGAATTCACGCATTCACCGTTTTCCATCCAGCATTCGCGGTGCTGGGGAGTGCCGCAGTCGGGGCAGACCACTATATCATCGTCTTCGTGCATGTGCCTTCCGCAGACCGGGCAGGGCAGACCTTCATAATTCATATTGATTCTCTTCTCCGTAAAGATTTGCTGTGTATTAAATGAAATATAACAAGGATATATTAACCCATTATGAATCAAAATTCAATTATTATTTTCGGGGAGGATTAGTTGATTCTTTCTCAAAACGGGTATTGACACAACAGCGAATAAAGTGTAAATCGCACAGCAACGCACCAAGTATGCTGCATAATACTGGATAAAAAAAGAGAACTGCCGTTTTTCGGGTTTTGCCGGTTTCAGGCAGCCAATTTTCAAGTTCGAAAATCAAACAGTTTTGAAGGGAGAATATTAAGCACATCACAAATCTCAAAGACAACATCCAAAGAAACAGCACATTCAGCGGTTTCTATTCTGCTCATATGGGTTCTGCTGATGTTGATTTTTTCAGCAAGAATTTCCTGTGACATCTTATTTTGTTTGCGATAAAATGCGATATTCAAGCCCAACAGGCGGTATTTTTCATATTGTTCTTTGTGCATTTTTCTCACCCTTTATTATTTTACTTGTGTTTATGCGTTACTTCTATAACATAAAATGATATATATATAACTTGACAAGTTATATAATCGATGATAGAATGAAAAAGAACTCAATCAATTATTATATTAATGAGGAGGAATAAACCTTGGATGAAATGAATCAGGGTCAAAACAATGTCAATAATTCTCAGCAGCCTGTCCCGCAAAACAGTAAAAACATGGTGGTCTGTAAATCCTGCGGTACTTCGATAGCCAAGAGCGCAAAGGTTTGCCCCTCTTGCGGAGCAAAGAATAAAAAACCCGTATTCAAAAGACCGTGGTTTTGGGTTTTGGCAGCTATCATTCTGATTGTGATAATTTCTTCGGCAGGTGGCGGAAATAAGGATGTAGCGGACGATAAGCCGGAAAAAGTTTCACAAACCGAAATTGACAGTAATTCTGTATCAGAAACAGAAGATGATGTTAAGGAAACAGAACTCGTTACTTTAAAGGATACTACTACAGAGGCTCCGAAGGAGTATATTGAATGTAGGGCAACCGATTTGTTTGATGCGCTTAAAGCAAATGCGTTAAAAGCAAAAAAGACATATGAAGGTAAATATGTAGAGATTACCGGATATGTTACAAACATTGACGCGAGCGGAGATTACATAAGTATCGGAGCAAGCAAAGATAACTATGATTATTTCCTTGATAGTATTCAGTGTTATGTTGAAAATGATGAACAACTTGACAGAGTAATGGAGCTTTCCGATGGGGAAAAAGTTACTATAAGAGGGAAAATCACAACTGTTGGTGAAGTCATGGGTTATTCGCTGGATATAGAAAGTATCTCCTGATTGACTTAAATCAAAGAGCTTTTGAAAAAAATGCAACGGATTAAGATTTAATTTGATTACCGGACTTGAAATCTGAAAAGAGATTTATCTTCGATGACTTCTCCTAAACCCGAAAAAAAGAAAAAAACTCTTGACAAAACGCACAAGTTATATTAAAATACCCACACAACAAAGAAGAGCAGATGCCTCTCACCTTCCGGGTTTACCCGAGTCGGTCAATAGCTTTACGGTTTTATGACCGTGTATTGCGTTGATTTTGCGAGGCAGAGACTCTGCCTCGCTTTAAATTTTATGGGAGGTGCTTAGCATCAGCAAGCAGGAACAGCAACTCAATGAAGAAATCCGTGATAAGGAAGTAAGAGTAATTTCGGCAGACGGTGAGCAGCTCGGCATTATGTCCGCGCAGGAGGCTCTCAAAATCGCCGAGGAACAGAATCTCGACCTTGTTAAAATTGCGCCTATGGCAAAACCGCCCGTGTGCAAGATTATGGATTACGGTAAATTCAGATTTGAAAAGGCCAAAAAAGAGAAAGAGGCAAGAAAGAATCAAAAAATCATCGAAACAAAAGAAATCAGACTTTCTCTTAACATTGACACTCACGATTTTGACACAAAGATTAACCACGCGAAGAAGTTCATTGCAGACGGCAATAAACTCAAGGTTTCAATCAGGTTCAGAGGCCGTGAGATGGCTCATCCCGAGATCGGTCTCGGCATCATGAAACGTGCCGCCGACGCTCTTGAAGAGGTTGCCAATGTCGAAAAGGCCGCAAAGCTCGAAGGCAGACAGATGCTTATGTTTATGGCCCCCAAAGCAAACAAGTAAAATATTTTCAGGAGGATATAACTATGCCCAAAATCAAGACGCACAGCGGCGCAAAGAAGCGCTTCAAGATTTCAAAGAACGGCAAGCCCATGCGCGCTCATGCCTACAAGTCACACATTCTCAACAAAAAGAGCACCAAGCGCAAGAGAAATCTTCGCAAGGTCAGCGTTGCTGACGAGACCAATGTCAGACAGATCAAGAGACTTGTACCTTACAAATAATATCGTAAATTAACGGAGGATACCAATTATGGCACGTATTAAAGGCGCGACAATGACTCGCAAGAGAAGAAATAAAGTTCTGAAGCTCGCAAAGGGCTACTACGGCTCAAAGCACGCTCTCTTCAAGACCGCAAAGCAGGCCGTTATGAAGAGCGGCAACTATGCTTACATCGGCAGAAAGCTCAAGAAGAGAGATTTCCGCAGACTCTGGATAACCAGAATCTCCGCAGCCTGCAAGCTTAACGGCATGAATTACTCAACATTCATGAACGGTCTCAAGAAGGCAGACATCAATCTCAACAGAAAGATGCTCTCCGAGATAGCCATCGCAGATCCCGCTGCATTCACCGCTCTTACCGAGAAGGCAAAGGCAGCTCTTCAGTAATTCTATATATACAAGAGTATTCAAAAGCTCACGGGTTTCATTATCTGTGAGCTTGAATATTTTCGGAGCATCTATGAAAAGAAAGTCAGTTTTAATTATTTGCGCGATGCTTGTGTTTACCGTGAGTGTCTCCGCTTTTGTTACGGCGGGCGCAATGAGCGTCAATTCGGGGCTCGATGCGCTACGCGGGCAGTGGAGCCGCTCGGCGGGTCCGTCTGCCGACGGACTTGCTCTTGAATACAGTTATTTCTGCCCCAAAAGCAGCAGACCGTGTCCGATGTTTGTATTTCTCGGCGGAGCCGGCGAGGGAACTCCCTCGGGCAAAGAGCTTGAGGCAAATGATTTTGCCATGTGGTCCGGTGACGAGATGCAGTCAAGGGTATTTGACGCGGACGGGATGTATATCATGATTCTCAAAGCTCCCGAGCCGATGTATTTCGATACCTGCCCCACAGGTCCGATGTATTCCGCCATAACGGATTTCATAAGCAAGCACAATGTTGATACGAGCCGCATCACAGTCGGCGGATGGTGTCTCGGAGCGAGCGGCGCTTCACGTCTCGCAACGCAGTATCCTTCCCTGTTTTCGGGGCTCATGCTCTTTTCCGGCAGGACTGTTGTCACGCCCTCAGAGGCGAGGACACTCAAGGATAAGAGAGTCTGGATATTCTGCAGCAAGGCGGATACATATTCGGTTTACGCTACATTCACTCTCCCGTCATGGACAAATGTTGCCGCGGCAACTTCAGATAAGAATAATGTACGCCTGACAACAAGCGATTCCGCGCCGCGCGCCGCACTGATACTGAATCACCTTATGTGGCGCCTCGCGGAGTATGATTTCTCGCCGTCGGTGCTCGGGCAGTACAGCAACCTCAAAACCGTTGACGGGTATGAAAATGTTATAGCAAACCCGACAGTCATAAATTATATGACAATGACAAAAGACGGAATCGCGCACAACACCGCGGAGGATGAGGCAACGGAAACCGAGGCCGCAACCGCAACCGACACACAGGCAGCAACGGCGACCGATACGGCAGCCGCGACAGCTACGGATACCGCGGCAGAGACCGTAACGGAAGAAACGGAGCCGGCGGCAGATGCCCCGGAATCACAGACCGAACCCGTGAAAAAAGGCAAAAAGAGCGCCCTGCCCGCCGTAACAGGTGCGGCCTGCGCGGCAGCTGTATGTATGGCTGCCGGTGCGGTTGTTCTGAAGCGGAAAAAGCGCAAAGGATAACCCTTCCGAAATGCAACGGTCATTCCCGTTTCAATGCCGTTTCGGAAAAAAGTTGTTGACTTTAATCCCCAATAGTGCTAATATTTGCGTACAAATGATATCTTGGATAAATATCGTTTGAATATTATGAAAGGATTGAAGCTTTATGAAAAAGGTACTTGCAATTGTTCTCGCTCTTATTATGGCTTGCTCGGTTATGAC
>CADBOL010000326.1 GCA_902796295.1 Oscillospiraceae bacterium | reverse complement strand
TGAAACTGCGAAGCTTCCCCATACTCCCGGTGAATGGATTTGCGAAGATCCCGCTACAGGCAGATATGTTCAGAGATGCGAAAAATGCTATGAACTTCTTGACACCAAGACCATTGCAATTGTCGGCGGAAACAACGGCGGTGAAGGCGGCGAAGGAGGAGAAGGCGGCGAAAGCGGTCTTAACCCCGACATTGATGAAACCGGAGTTCTCTACATAGGATATCTTGAATCCAAGAAAGTATCTCTCAAGGTTGACGGCATTGATACAAGCTCCGTTGTCTATACTTCCTCTGATCCCAAAGTTGCAACAGTTGACTCTGAAGGCAATATCACTGCTGTAGGCCCCGGCGATGCAGTCATAACGGCAAACGTACCCGGCACAGCTATTTCAACCAGCGTGCCCGTTAGTGTCAAACTCACCTGGTGGCAGAAGATTCATTATATTCTGAATGCATCACCCATTTTCAGAATTATCTTCATGCTCTTCAAGATTCCTGCCTATGACGGCCTGCCGAAATAAAGGCATTGCATAAAGCATAATACAATATAAATTTTCCCCGGATGTTTCGAGACATCCGGGGAAATCTTTTGCTTTTTTTAACTCAGTCATTGTGTATTTTCTTTATCCAGTTAAGAGACTTTGCTTTGAAAAATGCCACCGGGCATTTGAGAATCTGATCCGCCTTTAGGCAGGCGAATGTTACCGCTACCGGGAATCTGAAAACAAATGCGCTCAGCGCCGAAGCGGGCAGAACTATCAGCCACATAAAGATTATGTCATTTCTTAATACAAACGATGTATCTCCGCCGCCCGAAACGATACCTGTCAGGGTCGGGCACTGATATGATGTGCCGATGATTGTTATGGAGAGAATGAGCGTGAATATATTTGTATAGTGCAGCGTTTCCGGCGTTACATCATAGAGACCGATAATAAGGTTTTTGATGAGAAGCAGGATAACGCTTGACACCGCGCCGATTGCGAGAAATAAAAGCTGGAGCCCGTTGCTTCTCTTTTTTATTGTTTCTCTCTCCGCCTTTTCACCGATTATTTTTGCAATCAGCACACAGGCGGCATTGGCTCCGGCGTATGTGAAGATTGATGATACCTGAAACAGAGTGGTGACTATGCTGTTTGCGGCTATCGCGCTTTCAACAAGTCTGCCGATGATTGAGCCCTGAATGCTCATTGCGATTCCCCATGAAACTGAGCTCGCGAAAAGAGGAAGCCCCTTTTTCATAAACAGCTTTATCATCTCTCGCGTTGACCTGAAAAGCTCGCCGATTCTGAATTTCAGCTTTTTGTCAATGAAAAACATATATATGATAACAACGGATAATTCTATGATTCTTGAAACAAGAGTTGCGGCCGCCGCGCCTCTGATGCCCATTTCGGGGAATCCGAGTTTACCGTAAATCAGAACATAGTTGAGCAGTATATTAATTCCGAATGAGGATAGCGAAACATAAAAACCGATTTTTACTGCCTCCGCCGCTCTGAGTATTGCGAGGAGTATCTGCGTTGCACCGTAAATGATATAGGTATATTTAATTATAATAAGATATTTTACCGCCTCGGCGGCAACGGTCTCTTTGTCGGTAAACAGAGAGATGATGCCCGCCGGCGTTACCGCGCAGAGAATAAACAGAAAAGCGGAAATACAAAGGGCAAAGATATTTCCCACGGCAGAAATCTTTTTCATTGAGTCGATGTCTTTTTCGCCCCAGTATCTTGAAGCGATTACCGTTATTCCGTTTGCCGTACCCATTACGCACATGTGAAGCAGAAACTGTATGTTATTGCAGATACCGACTCCGCTCAGAGCCGTTTCGTCATACGCTCCCATCATTACCGAGTCGGCAAGATTAACGCCGTAAACGATAAGATTCTGAAACGCAACCGTCAGAGTCATTATAAAAAAAGCTTTGTAAAATGAGCGCGATGTTTTATCCATAAAAAAGCCCGTCCTTCAATTCGTACCGAATTATTTATATCACTAAATTTTTAATATTTCAATGCTTGAAACAAAAACTGTAATAATATATACTGTTTGTAACCGTAAAGGAGAGTGACCCGATGAAGATAATCGCCAGGATTTATAATGACTATGTGTCAAAATTCGGTGTTCCCAGGCAGTCCGGTCTTGTGGAGAATGAAAACAGCATTATTGTTTTTGAGCCGGAATACAGGTATCCCGAGGCACTCAGGGGATTAGAAGAGTATAATTATCTCTGGCTTATATGGGAATTCAGCGAATTCAGGGGGAAGGAGTGGTCTCCCACCGTCAGACCGCCGAGACTCGGCGG
>CADBOL010000325.1 GCA_902796295.1 Oscillospiraceae bacterium | reverse complement strand
GTGAATGATGATGAAGCGACAAGAAGCTGTGAATCCGCGGTGCTCATTGCAGCGGCAATGACAGCTGAAAGCAGTATGCCAGCGATGAATGCCGGGAAGAGATTGGTGCAGTAAATGAAGATTCTCTCCTGCATACCGTTTGCGAGGAGCTCCTCAGCATAGAGAGCTCTGCCGAGAATGGCAATCGCTATTGCAGCGCCGAGTGAAAGCACCACCCATACGATACCTATGGCAGCGGATTTCTTGATTGTCTTGGAATCCTTTGCCGACATAAATCTGACGAGAATATGAGGCATTCCGAAATAGCCGAGCCCCCAGCCGAGGCCGGATACTATATCCTGCCAGGATGCCGAGAAGGGATTGGCGTTGAATACGCTCTGTGTGCCGTCTTGCATAGCATAAGCGGCGGTAATTTTTTCGGAAGCGAATTCAGGGGCTTTGACGATAAGAATGGGAACGGCAAGAAGAGCAACAAGCATCATCAGTCCCTGGAAAAAGTCTGTCCAGCAGACAGCCTTGAATCCGCCGAGGAATGTGTAGGCGATAATAATCAGGGCAAAAATCAGAAGGCCGGTATTCTCCGAAATCTGGGGAAGAACCTTGCTGAATACCTTTGCGCCCGCAAGGAAGCTTGAAGCAACATATGCGGTAAAGCATACAAGGAAGATAATCGCGCAGATTATCTGCAGCGCCTTGCCTTCCTCAAGGAATCTGTTTTTAAGATACTGGGGAATGGTGATTGAGTCATTGGCAGCCGATGAGAAATTACGCAGTCTCCTGGCGACAAGAATCCAGTTGAGCGCCGTGCCGAGCGCAAGGCCGATACCTATCCACACCTTGCCCATGCCGAAAGCAAGGATACTGCCGGGGAATCCCATGAGCAGCCAGCCGCTCATATCAGACGCCTGAGCACTCAGCGCCGTAACCCACGGACCCATTGAACGGCCGCCGAGGAAGTAATCCTTCTCATTGCCGTTTTTGGTCTTGATGAAGAAAATGATGCCTATCGCAAGTATCAGCAAAAAATACATGACGAAGGCTACTATCTGAGCATTAATCATTGTTTTTCCTCCGATTTATTTAATATGCCAAATAACGCGCGTATTATATCACACATTAAACAAGAATGAAACACAGAACACAGTATAGAATGATGTTTAGTTAACAAAGCATCTCATCCCCGATTTTCTCTTGTTTTATAAGCAATTCGGCAGCAGATTTATACAAGAATGCTTCATTGACAGTTTTAAGGATTAAAAAAAGATAAATCACTGATCAAGCTTCCGGCCGTATTAATCCGGGCTTGACAAACTCCGGCCCGGGTGGTAGAATCACAAAAAAAGAATATTGCACCCGGACCGGGGAAAGCGCGGTGAAATTCCGTCGCAACATCCATTGCCGTCAAAGTCGGAATGCCCGCCGGACGCAGGCATCAAATCGTTTTCGGGAATGGAAAACGCGGCCGTTACTGACTTTTTGCATATCATATGTCAAAGGTTTTGTTTGTGTTGCGCCTTTTCGTTTATCGGAAAGGCGCTTATTTTTATACAAAGGAGATACACATCATGAAAAAAGCACTATCAATCATTCTGGCAGTTCTGATGCTGATGAGCGTATCATCACTCGCTTTCGCAGCAGAAGAAAGCAGAGCAATCGTCTATGTTTCAATAGCGGACAAAGGCGCAATCAAAGTTGCGGCGAAGCCCATAACCGTCAAAGACGTTGACGCGGACAAGACTCTCACAATCAATGACGCTCTCTATTGCGCACACGAAGAGTTTTATGACGGCGGCGCTGAAAAGGGTTATTCCTATTATACAGGTCAGTACGGTCTGAGCCTCGGCAAACTCTGGGGCGACGACAGCGGCAACTTCGGATACTTTGTAAACGACAAATCCGCCTGGTCTCTTGCGGACGTTGTAAAACCCGGTGACTTCGTTTACGCTTTTGTTTATTCAGATGGTAAAACCTGGTCGGATTCTTACTCATTCTTTGACAAGAAAAATGTCAAGACCGATACCGTAAGCGAGACAGAGCTCACTCTCACATCCTATTCATACGATGAAAACTTCAACCTTGTTCCTTCATCCGTTGAGGGAGCTACAATCACCGTTGACGGCAAAGAAACCGACGTCAAAACCGATAAAGACGGCAAGGCAGTAATCACAGTAAAAACTCCCGGCAAGCACATTATAAGTGCTGAATCTCCGGAAGGAAAGATTCTTGTTCCTCCCGTATGCTCTCTCAATGCCGAGCTTGATTTAATAAAAGTTATCGCAGATTTCTTCAACAACATTGTCGAGCTTATCAAGGGTTTT
>CADBOL010000324.1 GCA_902796295.1 Oscillospiraceae bacterium | reverse complement strand
TGCTGGTTGCCTTTTCTATCGTACAGGTTGACCCCTCCTGACCTGTTGACCAAACTATCTTGTATCCTTCGGGAGCTTCTGCTGTTGTGTGGAAAACAACCTTTGAATTATAATCAACCGATAATGAGCTTTTATAATTTTTGATATCTAAATTCAGTTTGTTTGAAAGTTTTGTTCCAGACTTGATTCTTGTATCTTTAGCATCACAATAATCGCACTTTGCGGTTTCTGTCCCGTCGCTGTCCATTGTGGCATCATTATTATAAACATACTTTGTAAATTTGTGTTCTCCGATTCCCGTTTTAATTGTAACTCTGTCAATTTCTTTGCCGCAATCACTGCAATAAATCACCTTGTCATAATGACCTTCGGTTTTACAGGTTGAATTAACTGCATTTTCTTTGACTTCGTATGTTTTGGCGTGAACACATGCTGCTTTTTCCCATTTAGCATAAAGAGTTATATCTGAGTTTACTGAATCCGAGTTGAAATTCCACGCATTATTACATCCGGAATCTTTATACCAACCTTTAAAGACATAACCGTCTGCAGTTAGTGAACCGGGATTGCTTATTTTATTTCCTTCCCGAACAGTTATATCTGACGGAGCAACTCCGTGACCGTTAGCATTAAATGATACCTTATACAAATCCAGATAAAGATCGGTGTTTTCTGGATAAAGATTTACGAATTTAAAATTACCGAGAGTTATATTTGCTTCATTAACAAGAATTTCATTCCAATCTTGTGCAGCCCAAGAAAACGCTTTATCAAATGTTGCGTCAGAGACGGATGATTCAACTAAATAATGATTTTTATCATAAACATTGTAGGAAAAGCTATCGCCTTTTTCGTATGTTCTTGGATTAACTTTAGTTTTGCTCCATTCTTTAACAGAATCATAATATCCTGTATATTCATAAGACTGTGATTCTTCATAAGGCAATACTAAACTTACATAAAAAAATTCTTCATTTGTATCCACTACATGACAAAAATAGTGAAAATCAAGAGAGCTGAGGCTCTCATGATATGCAATGCGAATAGAATGTCTAAATCCCCCTGCTATATAGCTTGGCTTACTAAAGAAGAAAGATGTAGAACCATCGCTGTTTGTCTGAACATCTCCGTAATTTTTTAGACAATAAACTAGATAATCATAGCTATATTCATAGTGATCGGATTCCTGAATATAATCAGGTTCATTAATTGAGTTGACAGCAAAAGAATTAGCACTGAAAGCTGCAAACAGTACTATCACAGTCAAAAAAAGCGAAACTGATTTTTTTATTGTTATCTTCATTTTCACATTCTCCTTTTAAATTCTTCAGACGGTTTACAATTCCTATACAAAATGCTTTTAACCTGTTTCAGGTTAAAAGTCAATACGCTGAAACAGGTTATTATATAATTCACCCGGTGATATTATGTACAGCAGAATCAGAGATTTACGTGAAGACCGGGATTTGAATCAGACAGCCATCGCAAAAATACTCGGAATGTCTCAGACAGGCTATTCAAAATATGAAACAGGAGAAAATGACATACCGACCGAAATACTGATAAAACTCGCAGATTTTTACGGCGTTTCAGTTGATTATATTTTAAACCGTACAGATAACAAAAATCTTAATAAATAAACAGCAATTATTCCACATCAAAAACCGCCGCTTGCGAGCGGCGGTTTTTTACCATTCCAGATATACTTTCAATCCTTCAACCTTATAAGTTACATCCCTGTGAATATTGAAATCAACAGAGCGCGTAAACGCTTTGAGCATCTGCTCGTCTTTCATCTCAATTGTGAATTTCAGCGTGAGCTCATCTGCATCATAAAGCTCCTTTGAGAGCTGGAAACCGTTTATCCACCAGTGCAGACACTCCGGCCTGCTGAAAAGAAGTTCATCATCGTGATAAAGCTCAAAGCTCATATTGAGCATATCTTCATCACCCGCGCAGTCATAGAAAGTGCCGAAGCGTATCGGATCGCGGTTATATACTCCGACCTCGGCGCCGTTTGCCGCGACATACATGCCCTTCCAGGCCTGAATCATCCACTCTTTGCCGCCGTAATTGAATTTGAATCTTCTCGTTTCATAGTAATACAGCGGTGTGATATAGGTGAAGATATCGTAACCGAGGCAAAATCCGAAATCCCTCATCCAGCAGTTGACGGTGGCGTAAACAAGCATCTCATTCATATCGAAATTATAACCGATATCAAACATGCCCTTGTCGTTCTTGCCGTAGAAAAGGCCGGTATCCGGGTCATAAAACGCTCCGGTTGTGAGAGTGCCGGTTTTGCCGTTTGCGTAATTCACATATACTATAAACTGATATTTGCCGTCTTCCTGCTCCTCAAGGCAGACGGAGGCGCTCTCAAACACCTCAAAATATGCCCCGATCAGATAAAAGAGCTTTCCGAGAATAATCCTGTCATCCTCATAGCATCTGTCTCTCAGGCGATACATAAATGAAGAAAACTCCCCGTTATCAAAAAAGAAAACCTTGTTGAGAACTCTCGCGGGAGCGCTGAGATCGGGCAGCCCCGTTACAAGGTCCTCAATATCAATATAGGAGTTCTCCTTGATAATATCGCAGAATTCTTTTGATTTCTCATCAATCGTTACATCGAATTTTTTCGGCGCAAGACCCGGAAATGCTGTTGATAAAAACATAATAACCGCCGACAGCAAGCCCGAGATAACACTTCTGAATGCTTCCAATTTTCACCTCATGGGGTAAAGAACACATCCTCTACCCATAGTTGATTTTTCTTTTATTTACAGTTTTCAACAACTATATTTAGTATTATAACATATATTTTCTAAAAATGCAAATATGAATACCATACGAATGTTTCCTTGATTTTTTAATAGATTTATGGTATATTAATAAAGAATAAGGCGGTATGAAGCCGCCTGTCAGGCAGAAGCCGCAGATTAAACTCGGAATATATTATGTCATGAAGGCATACAGCCCCTTTATACCGGGGCCGGTGTGCCCGTTTTTTATTTACGGGAGAAAATAAAATGGAAAATGAAACCAGAAAGCTCCTCCGGGATTTACAGGCCGGAAAAATCAGCGTTGACGAAGCGCTCCTGAAGCTTAAAAAACAGCCGTTTGAGGAGCTCGGCTACGCAAAAGTCGATCTCCACAGAAGCGTCAGGCAGGGAATGCCGGAGGTAATCTACGGAGCGGGAAAAACCGCTGAGCAGATAAGCGGCATAGCCCGCAGTATGCTTGATAACGGAATCGAAACCGTGTTCATCACAAGAATTGACAGTGAAAAGGTCGAAGCGCTTAAATCCTGCTTTGAACTCGATTACAGAGAGACGGCAAAATGCGGTATTATAGGTAAAATACCGGCTCCGTCGGGAATAGGAAAAATCGTTATTGCGACCGGAGGCACCTCCGATATCCCGGTTGCCGAGGAGGCGGCGGTAACCGCCGAAGTTCACGGCAATGAAGTAATCCGCCTGTATGACGTCGGAGTATCAGGCCTTCACCGCACGCTCTCTCACCTTGATGAAATCATGTCCGCAAGCGTAATCATCGCCATTGCCGGAATGGAGGGGGCTCTTGCGAGCGTCATCGGAGGCCTCGCGGACTGTCCCGTCATAGCCGTACCTACAAGCGTCGGCTACGGAGCCGCATTTGAAGGGCTGACCGCGCTTCTCTCCATGCTCAATTCCTGCGCCGGCGGTGTCTCTGTCGTCAACATTGACAACGGCTTCGGAGCAGGGTATCTCGCGGGAATGATCAATCACATGGAGGCAAAGAGATGAAGACGCTTTATTTTGAATGCGGCATGGGCGCCGCCGGCGATATGCTGACGGCATCGCTGTTTGAACTCTTTGACAATAAAGAGGAAATCACCGCTTATCTTAATTCTTTTGGAATAGAGGGAGTAAGATTTCTTCCCGAACCTGAAACCAAATGCGGCATCCGCGGCACTCATATGAGTGTGCTCATACACGGCGAAGAAGAAGGCTGCGGCCATCATGCAGACTGTAACGTTCATCATCACGGCCGCGGAACGCCGGAGATAAAAGAAACGGTTGACGCCCTTAATGTCTCCGATAAAGTCAAATCCGATGTCCTCGCGATTTACGATATAATAGCCGCAGCCGAGAGTGAAGTGCACGGCGTACCGATTGACGAGATACATTTTCACGAGGTAGGTACACTCGATGCAGTTGCCGATATCACGGCTGTCTGCGCTCTGATTGAAAAGCTTTCTCCCGACAGGATTGTAGCCTCACCCGTAAACACGGGCTCCGGAACGGTAAAATGCGCTCACGGAATTCTTCCCGTTCCCGCCCCCGCGACCGCGGTGATTCTCAAGGGAATACCGGCATATTCAAACGGCATAAACAGTGAGCTTTGCACCCCCACAGGAGCGGCGATACT
Source organism: Oscillospiraceae bacterium (assembly GCA_902796295.1). Taxonomy (GTDB): domain Bacteria; phylum Bacillota; class Clostridia; order Oscillospirales; family Acutalibacteraceae; genus CAG-177. The sequence goes on along the minus strand of CADBOL010000324.1, from coordinate 1,265 downwards.
CAGGCATTTTGCAGATGAATTCGCTCCGCTGCCGCAGATGGTAATCGAAAAAACCGGCTGCGGCATGGGCAAAAAGGATTTTGAACCCGCAAACTGTGTGAGAGCTTTTATCGGATACCGGGATGAAACCGGAGAAGATATAATCGAGCTGAGATGCAATATTGACGATATGACAGGCGAGGAAATCGCGTTTGCCTGCGACCGCTGTTTTGATTCCGGCGCGCTCGATGTATATACCGTTCCGATAGGCATGAAAAAAGGAAGGCCGGGTATAATGCTTTGCGTGATGTGCAAGGCCGAAAACAGACAGACCCTTCTGAATACATTATTCACTCATACATCAACAATAGGAATCCGCGAGAATTCCTTCAGAAGGTATACTCTGAACAGAGAGACGGAAGAAACAGAGACTCCGTTTGGAATAATACGCAGAAAAATCTCCCGCGGTTACGGAGTGTCAAAAGAAAAATACGAATATGACGACCTTGCCGCCGTCGCCTTAAAATCGGGCAAATCCATAAGTGAAATAAAAAAATCTATATAAAGAAATGAGGAATGATTTATGCATATGGCAGATGCTCTGCTCTCGGCTCCGGTCGCGGGTGTAATGTATGCCGCTTCGGCAGTAACAGCCGGAGTTTCAATTTACTCTCTTCACAAAGAAGAAAAGCTTTCCGAAGAACCTACCTATAAAAAACTGCCGACTATGGCTGTTATGGCTGCGGTGGTATTCGCCGGTCAGATGATTAACTATACAATACCCGGCACCGGCTCATCCGGCCACATCTGCGGAGGTATGCTGCTTTCGGCTCTGCTCGGGCCTTTCGCGGGGTTCCTCTCAATGATTGTGATATTGGCCATACAGTGTCTCTTCTTTGCGGACGGAGGACTTATGGCGCTCGGGGCGAATATATGGAACATGGCCTTTTACGGCTGTTTTGTCGGCTATTTCCTTATCTGGAAGCCGATTGTATCAAGCGGACTTTTCGCAAAGGCGGGAGAAAAACGTGCAAACCGTCTGAAGATTATTCTCGCATCCGTCATCGGTTGTATAGTCACGCTCCAGCTCGGCGCATTCTCGGTCGTACTCGAAACATCATTATCCGGCATTACCGAGCTTCCCTTTAAATCATTCGTTCTTCTTATGCAGCCGATTCATCTCGCGATAGGGCTCGTTGAAGGTATCATTACATCGGCCGTGCTTGTATTCGTCTATGAAGCAAGACCCGAAATGCTTAAGGCGGTCAAATCCGGAGAAGGCGGCG
>CADBOL010000323.1 GCA_902796295.1 Oscillospiraceae bacterium | reverse complement strand
GTTTCCACCGGTATCCATGAGCATGGGAATGCACGCTGTCAGAGCCGTGTAAACGGCCAGTTTATCCTCAAAGCTTGTTATTATTCTGCCTGTGAATGTGGCGGAAACCATAAGTATGAGAAGCCATACGATTCTGTTCTTTGTAAGAGTGAAAACGCTTGTTTTCAGATATTCGTCTTCAGACGGCAACAGCAAAGCCATCTTTTCGAAGTCTTCCGTGTTTTCTTCCTGGATGACGTCGACGATATCGTCGATTGTGATGATGCCTACAAGACGGTGCTCGTTATCTACAACCGGAACGGAAAGAAGGTCGTATTTGCGCACTATTTCCGCAACGGTTTCCTGGTCATCAAGCGTATTGACGCAGATAAGGCGGTCATCGTCAAACATTATGTCTTTGAGAAGCCTGTCGGGCCTTGCCACAATGAGCTTGCGAAGGGGGAGCGAGCCGACGAGTTTTCTCATGGAATCGGTACAGAAACATGTTTCAATCGATTCTTTGTCCTGCGCAGTCCTGCGCAGTTCGTCAATTGCCTCGTCAACCGTGAAGTCTTCGGGGAATGCCGCCATCTCAACGGTCATAATGCTGCCTGCGGAATCCTCGGGATAGCGCAGGAATTTGTTTATCGTGTCTCTCGTTTCCCTGCTGGTCTGCGCAAGCACTCTTGTCACGACATTTGCCGGCACTTCTTCAAGAAAGTCAACGGCATCATCTATGAACATGTCTTCAACGAGGTTATGGACCTCGATATTGGTTATTGAATTTATGACCGTTTCCTGGGTCTCCGAGTCGAGGTATGAAAAGACGTCGGCAGATGAATCTTTGGGCAGAAGCCTGAATATTTTGACCTGGTTTTCGGGATCCGCCTCGGATATGGTCTGAGCGATGTCAACGGTATTCATCTCTCTGAGAATATCCTTTATTGTGGAAAATTTGTTTTCCGTGAGCATTTTCTGCAGTATTGTGAGCAATACTTCATTTTCCAAAATAAAATCACCCTTTCCGCCAAAAGCGCAAAGGGTGAAAACACCGAATAACCGTTAGGTCAATCAGTTTCCCGAACAGCCGTTACACTTCTGACAATTGAATTTTTAAACTGACATAATCGACCGTGACTACTGTCGCTGCTCAAGAATCTCACCACCTTGAATGATTGATATTTTAACCGGCGGGATTACGCGTTTTTTTCCGCCGCTTTTTTCTTTCTCTTTTTTGACTTGTAGCTCATGAGAGCTTTGATATTTGCCTCGGGAGTGCCTATATCGCCGACACACAGAGGCTTGTTTGAATACATTCCTTTGAACTCCGTGCCGCCTATGGCAAGTATAGAATGCTTCTTTGCAAATTTAAGCAGGGTTTCGGTCTGCTCCTCGGTATTATCCGGGTGCCAGACTTCAACGCCGTCAAGCCCGAGAGGTACAAGCTCCTCAAGCAGCTCAAAACTGTTTCTCGAAGCGGGGTGGGCGAGAACGGCAATGCCGCCTGCCTCATGGATTGCATCAACTATCTCAGCCGGCTCCGGATATTTTGCCGTAACAAGAACATTGCTTTCGCTCTCGGGGGAAAACAGCTCTTTATAAAGATCGCCGTAAAGACGGTCGGTCAGGCCGCATTCCGCAAGCGCATGCATAATATGCGATTCAAAAACTGCGGTTGAGCCGGTAGCGCATTTTGTGACAAGATCTGCGGAGATGGGATAAAGACGGGCAACCTTGAGTGTCATTATCTGAGCCGCTCTCTTGCGCGCCGCGATATTCCTGTGACACAGGCCTTCAAGTCTGTCCGGAGAGTCTGCAAGATAGCAGATAATCTCGGCGTAAGAGTCTCTCTTGCTGTCATACGCAGACAGCTCAACACCGGGTATAACAGTTATTCCTTTTCTTTCACCGATTATTTTTGCTCTGACATTGCCTGCCTGACAGTCTCTGTCGGTAATGGCGATTGTATCAATACCGCGCTTCTGAGCGAGGATGATGAGATCGTCGATGCCCATGGAACTGTCTGATAATTTTGTGTGGCAGTGTAAATCTCCCAGCATACCGCAGTAACCTCTTTTTGATTCGTGTAGGGTATGGTATTATTCCGCATTGACGTCCCCCGTGTCGCTGCCGTAAACATCTTTATTGGTACGGATTAACAGCTTTGAAATGCGAAAAATGCCTAAAAATCCAAACATACCCTCAATATACCAATATCATACTATAAAAGAAAAGCTTTTGCAAGTTATTTTATAAAAATTTTAAAATTTTATTCAGATACGCAAAAATATTCATATTTATAGTGTAAAATACTGAATATCGGGTAAAGATGCACAAAAACGCGGCATTACATTTATGCGAAATTTGTAACATCATATGAGAATGTGAGGTGATTTCTTGGCAAAGGCGAAAGCTTCCGGCAGGCAGCCGGAATTCAGGCAGATAACCGTCATGGTGCTTATAAGCCTGTTTCAGATTCTTTCTGCATTCTGCGTAATCGGCAGAGACAGAGAGTCAAGTGAAAACTTCATTTTCATTTTTTTCGGATATATTGCTTTTGAATGGCTGTATATGATGATAAATGTTATCGTGACCGGCAAGGATTATTTTGAGCTTGAGGCAATTGCCTTCTTCCTGTCGGGAATAGGCCTTACGGTCTGCGCCACATTCAGCGAAAACTATGCCGTCAAACAGCTTATCGCAATAGGGCTGGGAGTCACCGTATATCTGATAATAACCGTTCTTATAAGAAATGTCAGGGTTGCCGAGGCGCTCAGATATCCCGCGGCTATCGGTTCGCTTATCCTGCTTGCGGTAAATATTGTTTTTGCCAAGGTGACAAACGGAGCGCTGAACTGGTTGGATTTCGGCCCGTTTTCAGTGCAGCCCTCCGAGCTCGTAAAGGTTGCGTTTGTGCTTGTAGGAGCCGTTTCACTTGAAAAGCTGCTCTCAAATATGTCGCTGACCAAATACATCCTGTTTTCTCTTGCCTGTGTCGGATTCCTGTTTCTGATGAGGGATTTCGGCACCGCGCTGATTTTCTTTTTCACATTCATTCTTATAGCATATATGAGATCCGGCGATATAAAGACTATTGCGCTGATTTGCTCCGGCGCGCTTGTGGGCGCGGTGCTCATAATTGCCTTCAAGCCGTATGTGGCAAACAGATTTGCGGCATACCGCCATGTGTGGGATTATATGGATTCAATCGGCTATCAGCAGACGAGGACTCTGATTTATTCTTCTTCGGGAGGCCTGTTCGGTCTCGGTATAGGCGAAGGAAAACTGCGCAATATCTTCGCCGCATCCACCGATCTTGTATTCGGAGTTATTTGCGAAGAGATGGGTCTTGCGACGGGCATTACCGTACTGATAGCTTTTGCGTGTATCGGTATCTTTGCCGTGAGGGCCGCGAAGGGCTCCGCCTCATCGTTTTATGCCATTGCCGCGGTTGCGGCGGCGGGTATGCTTATTTTTCAGTTATCACTTAATGTATTCGGAGTTACCGACCTTCTTCCGCTCACTGGTGTTACAATGCCTTTCATAAGCCGCGGCGGATCGAGTCTGATTTGTTCCTGGGGCCTGCTTGCCTATATCAGGGCTGCGGGCGCGCCGTTTAAAATGCCGGCTCCCGACCTGAGTGTCTCAAAGCCGAAAAGGAGGGGAGTGAGAGTATGAATAAAACCGTCAGACGTGCGGGTATTGTTTATGCGCTTATTGTTCTTTTCCTTGCGGGTGTGGCTGTCATAGCCGTGCAGTTCATAATGAACGGCTCGGACTGGGCCACGAATAAGGCAAATCAGCATATCTATTCAAACGGCACCGTTGTCAATGCCGGCACAATAACTGACAGAAACGGGATTGTACTCGCCGAAAGCAAAAACAACAAGAGAGTCTTCAATGATTCCGCATCCGTGAGAAAAGCCGTGCTTCACATAGTCGGTGATACATCGGGAGTTATCTCCACCGGCACACACAACCTTTACCGGAGCAATCTTTCCGGCTACAATATATTTGACGGTATTCTGAATCTCAAACGCAGCGGAACCGGCTCAGCAATCAGGCTCAATATCGATTCCAAGGCTAATAAAATCGCTTATGAAGCTCTGGGCAGCTTCAACGGCACTTTGATTGTATGCAATTATAAGACCGGTGAGATTCTCTGCAGTGTCTCAAAGCCGTCTTATGATGTGAATTATGTGCCGCGTGATCTGAGAACAAATCCGGCGTATGAGGGCGTATTTCTTGACAAAGCGGTTTCCGCCAAATATACGCCCGGCTCGATAATGAAAATAATCACGGCCGCCTGCGCCGTTGAAAATATTCCCGATATTGATTCGAAGGTCTTCGAGTGCACCGGGGAGTATCAGACGGGAGACGGGAAGGTAATCTGTAACGGAGTTCACGGTAAGATTGATTTTTCTCAGGCTCTGGCTCAGTCATGCAACTGCGCTTTTGCGCAGATTTCAATCGAGCTCGGTGCAGATAAACTGCTTGCGACGGCAAAATCGCTCGGCTTCAACAGACATCTCTCGGCTAAAGAGGTTCCTTTGACCGTCAGCAGATTCGCTCCCTCAAAAACAAGCAAGACAGAGCTCGGATGGGCGGGAATCGGGCAGTCAACCACACAGGTGAATCCCACTCATTTTCTTGCGATAATCAACGCGATTGCCAACGGAGGAACGGGATACTCACCTGACAGGATAGCGTCTATGGGTATAGTCGGCGATGTGGTCGGCAGAATGCCCGAAATCATGGTCAGAATGAATCCGCAGACGGCGGCAAAGCTGAAAACAATGATGCGTTTCAATGTCACCGGCAAATACGGCGATTGGAATTTCCCGGGGCTTGAAATGTGCGCCAAAACGGGTACGGCGGAGAATGACGGCAAAAAGAGCACATCCGTTTTTGCCGGATTTTCACAAAAGGAAAGCCTGCCTCTGGCGGTAATCTGTTTTGCGGAGGAAGCCGGATGGGGATCGGGAACCGCCATGAAGGCATCAAACACCGTGCTGCAGTATTTCCTTAAGAATTACGAGTGATTTGTGTCACCTTTTTGTCACCCCGCATGTGATACTATGCAGTTGAAAAATCCTCAATTGGGGAGGCTTGATTATGAAAAAAATAACAATAATCATTACTTCGCTTGTTATGGCGCTCCTGATCGCCGGTACCGTGCCGGCTCAGGTGTTTGCGGATTCCGTGCCCGAGTATATCAGCGAAGTGAAAATCGGAATGGGTAAAGATTCAGAAGATGCCGCGGCGGCGCTTGCGGGGTTTAAGATTCTTTCCGATGAAAAAGGAAACCCGGTTGACATCAATCAGAAAGCCGGCGGAGGTGCGGGCTCAAAAGGCGATAAGGTTGTATATATCGGTTACAAGACAACTACAGACCGCAGCGAAGCGGTGACAGACATCGCGCTGATGAATATGAAGGGCGGATACTCTGTCAAGGATTATGAATACCTGATGGGAACCCAGATAAAATCACAGATTATTCCGTTTGTTGAAAACTTTATACCTGCGCTCAGAGAATACAGAGAAAACTGGAATTCCGAAAACGAGGCAAACAGAGTGAGAGCACGGTTTGTAAACGCCGCTCTTAATAAATTCACCGATGACGACTGCGCAGGCAAAGGACTCGGCGATCTGCTCCTCAACAAGACAAAATATGAGCTCGGCATGGAAGCTTATGAAAAGCTTTCACAGGCGGATAAAGAGAAAACCGATATTCTGAAAGTCAGCGAAACAGAGTATGCAAAGCTCTCTGCCGAGCAGAAGAATAACTGCGCCGATATAGTTACAATTATCGCTCAGTCAAACGGAGAGAGTGTGATTGCAATTCAGAATCTTGTGACGAGAGCGGGCGACAGCAATGAAGACACCTGGCTCGACCGCCTTACGGGTCTCACATATTTTGACCTTCTTACCTCTCTTGACGTTCTTCCGACTGATGCCGAAGCGGAGCTCGACAGGCTTTATCAGAGCGATGCCGTTAAGCTTGCCGCAAAGCTTGATGAATTCAAAGAGGAAATGCTTAAATACGATGATGCTCTCGAAAAGATCAATAACGCGGATAAAGTCGATTTTGAGGGCATGGAAGATGAGATTGAAAACTTTGACACAGAAAATGCCGGCATCGAGGAATTCAAGGAACTTGTTGAAAAATACTATGAATATTCCGCAAAGCAGATTGAGTATGTTGAGAGCGCTTCAATAGTTGCCGTTCATACATATCTTGAAAATACCTGGACCAATAACGGAACTCTGCTTGCATTCTTGACCGGAGACTCGCAGGATTTAAGAGAGTTTTATCCGATTATTGCCTCTTTGAGCGAAGGTCAGAAGGCCGGCCTTGAATTCGTTTCAATCAAAGATCTTGTGCTCATGGCTGAGGCGGAATATACGGCTTATGATACGGAAACTCTCAAGGATATCAAGCCGGAATCAATTTATAAAGGCGTTGACCGTGACATATATAAAAAAGGCGGTGTTGCGCTTACAAGCGATGCTCTGCGTCAGGATGCGGCCTTAAAGGCTGAGGATCCGGAAACTTTCTCTCTGGGGGCAGGTCCCATAGTACTTTATGTTCTTGCCGGTGTTTCCCTGACAGGCTTTGTCGGTTCCGCGGTCATGAAGGGAATAACTTCCAAGAGTCTGAAAGTCACACGGGATTATCTGAATACCAAAGCGGACAGTATGAAAAAGCTTTACGGCAGCTTAATTGATGATGTTACCCTGGAGCTTACCGAAGAAGGAAAAACCGCCGGGTACTCTTCTCTGCACTCCGGTGATATGAAATATTACAATCAATTCAAAGAGCAGGAAAAAGCTCTTATGGCAAAATCCACGCTCTGCAATAAACTTATGATCGGCTTTACCATAGCCATGGTGGTACTGACTGCTGTTGCAACCATTATTTCTTATGTGGAAATGGTAAATTTCTATAAGGTTGAATTTACTCCGATTCCCCACTATATGGTTGATGAAAAGGATATAACCGCTTATGACGGGGAAGGTAACAGGACTGTTTTAAAAAATCAGGCGGTATATTATAAGGCAGTTCAGTGCAACAGGAATTCCTCGGATGAGTTTTATAATATGCTCGGTACATGCGCCGATGTGAACGGCGATGTCGGCAGACAATGGCTTGCTCTATACGTTCAGAAGAATGAGGCGCTTGCTCCTATACTTGCGGATTCGCTGATTGTCAGAGTAAATGACACAGATCTCCCGGCAGGCTATAGCACCGGCATTCATATGTTCGGATCAGGCTCGGCCTTCAATCTCAACAGCGAGCTCTATGACTGGAATAAAAGCGCTCCCGGCGTATTTGTTTACTTTAAGGTTGATACCGCAGCCGCAAAGCCCGGCGCGACGGGCGCAGTATTCACCCTCGGCAATCTTGCGCTTGCCGGCACAGCCGGTCTGGGTATAGGAGCGATTGTTTCCGCTCTCGCAGTAAAAGCATTTGGAAAAAAGAAAAAGAACTCCGCGGCGGCATAAGCTTTACGGAGTTTAAAAATTAACAGTATAAAACCGAAACCGTATTAAGAGATTACTGAAAATCCCCGTACGGTTTCGGCTTTAGTATTATTGTTTGCTTCTTTTTCCTGTTTTGTCAAGATAATCCGAAACAAGCGGGCAGAAATCTGTCTGAATAATGTCAAAACCTTTTTCCGCAAGCCAGCCCCATCCGTAATCCGGGTCAATAACAAAGGAATTATCGTCTGAATGGCCGGCGGCAATCACATCATTTTTGTTGTATACAATCGCGTTTGCAAACAGGATAAGCCCTTTGGCATGCATACTGTCGATGTATTCTTTTGATGTGACAGGCTCATCATCTTTTTTAAACAGGACTTCGGCACCGATGCAGTTAATTCCTTCGGAAATAAGATTAGCGGTTATGTCGTCCCTGTGCCTTACAATCGGCATGAACATAAGATCGGGCGCGTATTTTTTGATTTCTTTTATATAGCTGTCTTTGATTGCGGTTTTAACTACAACCTGTTTCTCGACGCCGCATTTTCTTATGCATTCCGTTATACCGGGAATGTCGGTCCAGTATTTATCCACATTTATATAGCATTTTCCCCTGAGATAGTCAAAGACCTCTTCAAGTGTGTTAATACCGAAATCCGTGGGGCAGTCATCCTGGTTTACAAAGCGGAGCTTTTCAACCTTATCGGATCGCATTAATGATATAAGCTTTTTTTTGCGCAGATGTGCGTGCTCCATACCGGGGTGAAAGACAAAATATTTACCGTCGCGGCTCTTTGAAACATCAAGCTCAATCATATCTGCGCCGCTGAGCACAGCTGCTCTGAAAGCCGCCATTGTATTGCAGGGAATATCTGCTCCGGAGAAGCCGCGGTGTGCGCAGATAAGAATTCTGTCTCTTGTATTCTCAAATATGGATTTATCAAAATCAATCATAACAGTATTCCTTTATATTTTCCTATTAATGAAGCAAAAACGGATTGCTCTGTTTTATGCAAGTTCTTCCCAGGCGCGCTGCAGCCCTTCGATTATTGACAGACTCTGCGGGCAGGCATTTTCGCACGCGCCGCATCCGATACACCGGTCGGCTCCCTGATTATTCTCTTTGATACGCTTGAGACCCCAGTCATTCGCGGGGTCGGTGCAGTAGAGCGAGACATTGTTCCACACGGAGAAGATTCCGGGGATATTCACTTCGTTCGGGCAGGGCATACAGTATTTACAGCCCGTGCAGCCGATTTTGGTGCGGTCAAGATATGCCCGGTGCACATCATCCATCAGCTTTATTTCATCCGCATCCATAATGCCGGCGCCTACGCTGTCAAATATACGCAGGTTTTCTTCAATCTGCTCCAGTTCATTGCACCCGGAGAGGACAACATATACCTCGGGGTGATTGCAAAGCCATCTGAAAGCCCACTCCACCGCGGAGCGCTTTACGGGGAATGCATCATAAAGCGCCTGCACGTTTTCCGGCGCTTTTGAAAGTCTGCCGCCGAGAAGCCCCTCCATAATTACAACGGGGATTCCTTTTTCGCCTGCGAGCTTAAGCCCTTTTATGCCCGCCTGGTTTTCTGTATCCATGAAGTTATACTGAATCTGTACCATATCCCAGTCATAATCATTCAGTATATATTCAAAATCCTCATATGGGCCGTGGAATGAGAAGCATTTGAAACGGATTTTTCCCTCGCGCTTCATATCTTCAAAGAATTGCGGCGCGCCTATTGCTCTGAAAGATTCCCATTCTTTTTTGTCAAGCCCGTGCATAAGATAGAAGTCTATATGGTCTGTCTGCAGTTTCCCGAGCTGTTCATCAAGAACCGCCTGCATGCTTTCACGGTCTTTAACCGCGCCCAGCGGCATCTTAGTGGCTATGGTGACCTTGTCGCGGTAGCCGTCAAGCAGCGCTTTGCCGACCACGATTTCAGATGTTTTGTCAAGATAGGTGTAAGCGGTGTCAAGATAATTGACTCCGCCGTCAATCGCCTGACGGATAAGCGAAATCGCCTTCTGCTCATCTATGGTTGTGTCTCCCGATGCGGCGCCGTTGAAACGCATGCATCCGAGTCCGAATGCTGAGGCGTTGACTCCGGTCTTTCCCATTTCACGGTATTTCATTTTATTCTCTCCTTTAAAACTGTTATTTCAGTTTATTGTATTATATCCTATCAGCAGGATAAAATCAATAACACAGGCGCAATCCGGTAAATACATATTAAAAGACGCTCTCGGGACCGTAAGGCCTTTTGAGCGTCTTTTATCAGTTTAATTGTGATGTTTTAATGCGCAGCTTGAATTATTGAGATGCGGCGCAGGTCTTCTGATCGAGTGACTGCTTTCTGTTGACAATCGCTTTTATCAGCGCGCTGTCACTGCCGGTGACGAAGGTGTCACAGTCAACATCGGCGGCTTTGACTCTGTATTCCACTCTGGTATCGTCGCGTGACCAGCTGGTGTGTCTGTTAACCTCAGACTGTATCATTGCGGCATCACTGCCGGTGATGAAGGAGTCGCCGTCAACATCGCCGTAGATGATTACATAGAATTCTTCAACGAGCCTGTCATCGGTTTCCTCATCGGTTCCCATTCTGTCATAGACTTTTATCACTGCTCCGGTTCCGCACATGTCTGCCTCGGAAAGAGTCAGAGTATAATATCCGTCTCCGGTAACCTTGATGAATTCATCGAGTTTTTCTCTGTCAGAGCCCATGCTGGTATCAAGACCGTATACATAGTATCTCTCATAATCGTCTGTGCTGTAATTGTAGCTGTCGGGATCCGCTTCTCTGATTTCCGTTACATCGGTAGGTGTTGATACTAGACCGGTATTGTATGTTTCAACTATGCCGTTTCTCTCAATCATAGCCGTGCTGTTTTCATCAACAGGAACGAGCTTGACCGTTTCTCTGATAAACCGGGTATCTTCGTCAAATACAGGATCCTCCGAAGAGCTTGTGCCCCAGTTTGAATCGCCGGTTATGAGAGGAGTATAGCCGAGTATATCAAATGAAATTGATTCTCCGGGAGCGAGCTGGACTGAGTGGTAGGAACTGCCGTTGACCTCAAAAGTCGCAAATCCGGTGCTTGCTGTTCCCGAAGCCGTGATTGTGGCTGTATATCTGGTATATCTGTCAAAATCATATCTGCCGTTAACCGGTTCAATTACATTTCCGTCCTGATCGGTCACAACGAGCTCCGTCTCATAGTTGGCGGTTACTATATCTGCGGTTTTCACAGCCGTGCTTGATGAGAACCATGCCCAGGTGACACCGGCAAAACATATTGCGCAGCAGATTGTCATCACAACCGAGGCTGTAATGCTGCTGAGAAATACATTTCCTTTCGATACTGATTTATCTGACGGTGAGAATATTTTTTTCAATTACATTCCCTCCTTAATAGGATTCTGAAATTATGCAGTCAAAAGGTACAATCGGCGATTGTGCCCTTTGACAGCCCTCCGGTACCGGACCGGAGGAATCTGTTTATTTCATAAAGCTTCCGTAAAGCTCAATAAGGTGGATAATATCATCAAATGTGAATTTGCCTTTTTCCACGGCAACCTTGAGATAAGGCCCGTTGAATGCGACATATTCTTCATAGCTGACATAGTCCTCAAATACGGAATAATCATAGAGACCGTATTTTTTGACATCGGCATCAAACTGCTTTTTGTCATACCTCATTTTTCCGCCCATATCAATCCAGTTATAGAATTTGTCGGGCGGTGCGACGGTCAGCATATTCTGCGAAAATGCATTCGAATTCTGAGCGGATGTGATTGAATAGGCGGCAGTATATTCGTTTGTGACAAACGCGCCGGTAAGTTTAACCTTTTTGAATCTGCCGTTTTCTTTAAGGCTTACGAATTTATGACCTATATAATCTTTATAATTCTCTTCGGTCATATAAACATAATCATTCAGCGTGTAATCAAACACTCCGTGATCCGCTATCAGCCTGAGAGAGGTACCGTCGCTGAATTCAAGATTAAGAATCTTGTAGTTATCTTTACCGTGGTTGACGAGAATTGCAATGTTCTTGCCTTCCGTTTCACCGGTGAAGAAATTGTATGACAGGATTCTGTCATCATAAGTGACATTTTCTATGGGCTTGCGTGTACCGTCGGCCATTGTAATCATTGTGCCTTCGGCAAAGCAGCCTCCGGCGCTGTAAGTCATTGCGCCGAACTTATAATAAATACAGTAATAATAAGTTGTACCGTCATTGCTGACATAGTGGTAAGTGACAAGATGCTCGCTTGCCCCATTATCTTTACTTATTTCATTTGTTGTGTAGCACAGGCCGTTATTGTTGCTGCCGTATTTGTAATACTGTGAGTTCAGGCTTCGTCCGTAAGGGCAGGTGCTGCTCCATGTTCCGTCTGCCTGAGCATAGCCGAAATAATCCGGATTTGGGCCGGAAGTTGCATTCCTGTCGTGAGGCCATGTTGTGCTGCTTGTATTGTATATATATTGTGACGCACCTGTATCCTGATTAAAGTCCGTAATACTGATAGCGTTGAATACGGGAGCAAAGTAGTAACCGTCTCCGGAAGAGTAGGCGGTATTGCCGTTGCTTGATGTTGCATTGACAGTAACAATCGGATAATATACGGTCTGACCTCCTATGGTCGTGGAACCGATTGTATCGCTTGTTGCAGTAACTTTCGGCATAACAAATGTTTTGTTATCTGATGTAATAACCTGCTTTGAGCTGTTTGCCCAAGTGCCGACATAAGAAAACTCGGCTTTATAGATAACAGTTTCAGGGTCAACTGCGTTAACATTTATTTTGACGGTCTGTGTATAGAGCGGACCGGTCTCGGGGTTGGTAAGGCCGGTATTTTCAGTGAAGTAATACTGATACGGATCATTATAAGTATAAATAATCTCATAATCTCCGCTGTCTGTAAACGAAATTTTTCTGCCGGTGTAATCTTCACCGTTAACAAAATAGCTGATGTTATAGACGCCGTACTTGGTTACAGTCAGAATCATGGGATCCCATTCAAAATGAGATGATGAATCTGTCTTATCAAAAGAGATATTGACGGTGTCGGTGGTGCTGTCATAATAACAGTATT
>CADBOL010000322.1 GCA_902796295.1 Oscillospiraceae bacterium | reverse complement strand
GGAAATGTACGGCGACCTCTATAACCTTGAGGCTACTCCCGCCGAGTCAACTTCTTACAGACTTGCAAAGCATGATGTTCAGAAATATCCCGACATCATCACTGCATCAAAAGAGACTCCTTACTACACCAACAGCTCGCATCTTCCCGTCGGTTTCACCGAGGATGTATTCGAGGCTCTTGATATACAGGATGAGCTTCAGACTCTTTATACATCGGGTACTGTTTTCCATGCCTTCCTCGGCGAAAAGCTTCCCGACTGGAGGTCGGCGGCCGATCTTGTACGCAAGATTGCCGAGAATTATAAACTTCCTTATTATACTCTTTCTCCGACATATTCCGTCTGCAAGGATCACGGATATATTCAGGGCGAGCACTTTACCTGCCCCGAATGCGGAAATTCAGCTGAGGTTTACAGCCGCATTACCGGATATTACCGTCCTGTTCAGAACTGGAATGACGGTAAGACACAGGAGTATAAAGACAGAAAGGTTTACACTGAAAAAGGCAGCCATTTTCATGAGCATTCAGGCGTAAGCTGCTGCTGTTCGGATGAAAATGTTCAGACAGCCGCCCTTCCCGACGGAATCTATCTTTTCAAGACTCCCACCTGCGCAAAATGCAAGGTTGCGATTCCCAAACTCAGAGATGCAGGCATTGATTTTACCGAACTCAATGCTTATGAAAACGAGGATCTCGCTATAGCTCTTAATGTCCGTACGGCTCCCACGCTTGTCGTTATTGAAGACGGCAATGTCAAGCTCTACTCAGATCTCAAAGAAGTCCTTGATTTTGCTGAGAGTGTCAAGAGGGCGTAATTATGTATGATATTATTGTTGTCGGTGCCGGCCCGGCCGGCCTGACAGCTGCAATTTACGCCAGAAGAGCCGAAAAGTCAGTTCTTGTTATCGAAAAGAGTACTTTCGGCGGTCAGGTTACCTACTCTCCGCAGATTGAGAATTATCCCGGATTTATATCAATGAGCGGAAATGAATTTGCCGATAAAATGGTTGAGCAGGCAATTAATCTCGGCGCTGAAATAGAAATGCAGACCGTTGAAGCTGTTGAGACAGATGGTGACATTAAAAAAGTTATTACAGACGGCGGAGAATTCACTGCAAAGGCAGTAATAATTGCAGTAGGTGTCAGACACAGACAAACCGGACTGCAAAATGAAAATTCCCTTGTAGGCAAAGGTATTTCTTATTGCGCAACCTGTGACGGTGCTTTTTACAGGAACCGGACTGTTGCTGTACTCGGGGGCGGTAATTCCGCTCTTCAGGAGGCGGTTCTTCTTTCCGCTCTTTGTAAAAAAGTCTATGTGATTCAGAATCTCGATTTCCTTACCGGCGAAACAAAGCTGATTAATAAAGTAAATGAAAAAGAGAATATTGAAATCATTACCGGCACGATATTGGATGGTATCACAGGTTCAGATGCTCTTGATTATATCACATTAAAAAATGTTGAAACCGGCGAAACTTCTAATCTGTCGGTTGATGGGTTATTCGTCGCAATCGGCCTTGTGCCTGATAATGAGAGATTCTCAGGCGTTGCAAAACTCAATGATGGCGGTTACTTTGACAGTAATGAATCCTGTCTTACGGCAACACCCGGAATATATGCCGCGGGTGACTGCAGAGACAAAAAGGTTAGACAGATAGCCACGGCTGTTTCCGACGGTGCGGTCGCAGCTCTTGCCGCCTGCAGTTATATTGATAACTCCTTATGATTTTCTGCTTTCGGAGAGATAATAAAATCTTTCCGAAAGCAGTTTTTAATCATAAACTTCTTGAATTTTATTTTATAATATAATATAATAAGTTGATTAAATTGTCGGAGGTATGGGCATGAGCATAAAACTCGGATGTCAGCTTTATACATTAAGAGATTATATACAGACTTATGATGAATGCGAAAAGACATTTGCCTATCTTGACAGTATCGGTATAAATACCATTCAAATTTCCGCCATAGGACCGATTCCGGCAGATAAAGTCGCATATTTGATCGATAAATATAATATGGATGTTTGTGTTACTCATATCTCATTTGACAGAATTCTCAATGACCTTGATACTGTTATGAAAGAGCATCGTATGTATCACTGCGACACTATCGGAACAGGATATCTGCCCGACAGTTATGCGCGTGATGATGAGGGTATAATGAGATTTATAAAGGATTCATCCGATATAGCTCATAAGCTCAGTGAAAACGGATTCAGGTTTGCTTATCACAATCATTCATTTGAGTTTTTCACTCTTCCCTGCGGGAAAAGAATATATGATATGCTCATAAATGAAACAAATCCCGATGAGTATACTTTTATTCCGGATACATATTGGTATCAATATGCGGGGATTAATCCCGCAGAGATGCTCGGTAAACTGAACGGGCGTGTCAAAGTTGTACATTTTAAAGATTATAAAGTTGATGACAAGGGCACTCCTCAGTTTGCAGAAATCGGCGCCGGTAATATAAATTGGGATTCAATATATACGGTATGCAAAGATATCGGCGTTAAATATATTGTTATTGAACAGGACAGATGTGAAATCGATCCGAGAGAATCAATGGCACTTAGTCACAAAGAACTTCTGAGAATAGCTGAAAGAAATGACTGATCAATTCGGAGGAAACCAAATTGAGCGCTAAGAAGAATAAGAAAAAGAAGAAAAGAACCGGCAGAGTCAAGGCAGTTATACTGGGTTTATTCTGCGCTTGCATTTTCACTGTTCTGATAGTCGGCGGTTATACCTTTTATAACTGCATGAAATACATAAACGGAGACCTGGTAATCAATCTCAATGAATATAAAGAGAACCAGAACCAGACTTCATTTATTTATGCCAACGATAAAGACGGTAAACCGGTTGAGATTGCCCGCCTTCACGGAGATGAAGACAGGGTCTGGGTAGACCTTGCCGATATTTCTCCTTATATGGCAAAGGCATTCATTGCTCTTGAGGATACCCGTTTTGAAACTCACAGAGGCGTTGACTGGATCAGAGTCGGCGGTGTTATTGTAAAGCCCGAGCAGATCGGTCAGGGCGGATCGACTATTACTCAGCAGCTTATCAAGAATCTTACAAATAATAAGGAAACAACAGTTGTCCGTAAGTTCAGGGAGATTCTGACCGCTCTTAATCTTGAAAAGCACTACAGTAAAGACACAATTATCGAAGCATATATGAATACTCTTTATCTCGGTAACGGCTGTTACGGAGTAAAGACCGCGAGCGAAAAGTATTTCGGTAAAGACGTAAAAGATCTTAATGCCGCCGAGTGCGCCGTGCTTGCTTCCATTACACAGTTCCCGACTAAATATAACCCGCTGTTAAATCCCGACAATAACAAAGTCAGGCAGCGCTACTGTCTTCAGAAGATGCTCGAAAACGGTTCTCTTTCTCAGCAGGAATATGATGAAGCCGTCAATTATCACCTTATTTTTACAAACAGCGAGGATTATGTTCCCGATCTTACAAATGAGCAGATCAAGAAGACGATTGAAGAAGAAACAAAAATCAACAGCTTCTATGTTGACGCCGTTATCGACAGCTTCATCAAACAGATGATGGAGGAAAACGGATATACAAAACAGCAGGCAACAAGCAAGCTCTACTACGGCGGATACAAGATTTACGCCGCGGTTGACCTTGATATTCAGGAAAAACTTGAAAATGTTTATGAAAACAGGATCAATTTCCCGACAATAACCAAGCCCGACGGTACCAGAGTACAATCCTCAATGACCATTATGGATTATAAAGGCAGGGTAGTTGCTATTGTCGGAAAAGCCGGAGCCAAGGAGCAGAACAGAACTCTTAACAGAGCCACAAGCTCATGGAGACAGCCCGGTTCTACAATAAAGCCGATTTCCACTTATGCGCCCGGTATTGATCTCGGAGAAATCACATATTCCTCTAAAGAAAAGGATTATGCAATCTGGGTTAACGGTTCCTTATGGCCGCACAATGTTGACAAATCACTGGGCTCAGGCGGAAATGTACTTATGAAATACGCCGTTCAGAAATCGCTTAATACCGTTCCCGTCAGACTCATTGATGAAAAAATCGGTAAAGACAGATCCTTTGAGTATCTTCGTGATAAATTCCATCTTTCAAGACTTGACGAAGAAAAAGACAGAGCACTTTCACCGCTTGCAACCGGCGCTCTGACAAACGGTACAAACACTCTTGAAATGGCGGCAGCTTACGCTACATTCGGCAACGGCGGCAGATACTATAAACCCTATTTCTATTATAAAGTTACCAACGCTCAGGGTACGCAGATTGTTTTTGACAATACCGACCCGAAAGGCGAGCAGGTTATAAAGGAATCGACTTCAACTATCGTCAACAAACTGCTTCAGACTGTTGATACAAGCTATTACGGCAAAGCACCAAATGTCAGAAAATTCCAGATAATGGCCAAAACAGGTACCACATCAGAAGACTGTGACCGTTGGTTCTGCGCGGGTACGCCTTATTATGTGGCATCGGTGTGGCTCGGTTTTGATATCAAATACAGACTGAATCAGGATGTCAATCCCTGCGGCAAGATATTCTTTACGGTTTTTGATATGATTCACGAAGGTCTACCCGAAAAAGAATTTGAAGTCAGCGAGACTGCAATTGAAAAACGATATTGTACCGTAACAGGAAAAATTGCAGGCCCGCGCTGTTATTCAACGGATGTCGGCTGGTACGATGCAGAGAATATGCCCGAAACCTGCTATTACTGCACAGGCGGTTCAAGAAAGAGCAGCGGTTCTACAAAAGCGTCGGGTGAAAACAGTTATACAATCAATCCCCGTGAATTTGCAAGCAGAATAATTGATCAGTATACACCATAAGGAGCAGTCAATGATTATAATGTCGGTTGACTACGGAGATGTGAGAACAGGAATTGCGGTCTGTGATAAGCTCGAAATACTTGCTTCTCCCGTATGCACTGTAAAGGAATGGAATCAGGATAAACTGATTGACAGAATAATTGAATTGGCTTCTTCTCATAAAGTCGAATTATTTGTAGTCGGGCTTCCCAAAAACATGGATTCCACTCTCGGCAGCAGGGCCGAAAAATGTATGGAGTTTGCCGCTGCTCTGAGTGAAAAATCAGGTATACCCTATGAGATGCGTGATGAAAGACTGACCACCGTCAGCGCAGCGACAGCTCTTAATGACACAAATGTCCGCGGGGCAAAACGCAAAGACAGTATTGATCAGGTATCTGCGGTATTGATTTTACAGGATTATCTTGACTCAAAGAAATTGAAAGCGTGATCTGATGGCAGTCAAATCTAAGACAATTTATATATGCTCGGAATGCGGATATGAAAGCCCCAAATGGCTCGGCTGCTGTCCGTCCTGCGGCGAATGGAACAGCATGGGGGAGGAGACCGTATCTTCAAAACCTTCTTCCGCCGTATCGGCTGATACAATTATCCGTGCCGATAAAATCAGTGATATATCTGCTGATGATGAGACAAGATTCAAAACCGGACTCTCGGAACTTGACAGAGTTCTCGGCGGCGGAATAGTCAGCGGTTCGCTGATACTTCTCAGCGGTGATCCCGGAATCGGCAAATCAACGATACTGCTTCAGATCTGTGAGTATATCGGCAAAAATATTTCGGTATTATATGTCAGCGGAGAAGAGTCTTCCAGACAGATTAAGCTCAGAGCCGACAGACTCGGAGTATCATCCGATAAACTCTCTGTTATCTGCTCGACAGATACCCAGGCAATAGCCGAATATATCAGAACCAATAAACCGGGTATTGTAATTATAGACTCTATTCAGACGATGAATATAAAAGAGATCAATTCTCTTCCCGGCAGCGTAACCCAGGTCCGTGAGAGCACAAATCTCTTTATGAGATGCGCAAAAGAATATTCGATTCCTACCGTAATAGTCGGCCATGTGAATAAAGACGGTAATATAGCAGGTCCTAAAGTTCTTGAGCATATTGTTGACTGTGTTCTTTATTTTGAAGGTGAAAGAAATCTTTCTTACAGGATTCTCAGAGCTGTTAAAAACAGATACGGTTCAACCAACGAAATCGGTGTTTTTGAGATGACCGATACCGGTCTCAAAGAGGTTCCGAATCCCTCGATGATGCTTATATCCGGCAAGCCGAAAAACACTTCCGGTACCTGCATAAGCTGCGTTATGGAGGGCTCGAGACCCATACTCGCCGAGATTCAGGGACTTGTTGCAACCTCGGTATACGGCAACAGCAGGCGTATGAGCAACGGCTTTGATTACAACCGTCTTACAATGCTGCTTGCGGTCCTTGAAAAAAGAGCCGGATATATGTTTTCCAATACCGACGCTTATGTTAACGTTGTCGGTGGACTTAAGCTTGATGAGCCCGCAACAGATCTTTCGGTAGCACTTGCTCTTGTTTCTTCTC
>CADBOL010000321.1 GCA_902796295.1 Oscillospiraceae bacterium | reverse complement strand
TGCTCGATATTGAGGAATTCAAGAGAAATCCCAATATAAGATTTGAGCAGAGTTATTTTGTCGACAATGATCCGACAAAGTACGCGACCGCCGTCAAAAAGGAGCCGCCTCTTCCTCCTCAGGTGAAACCTTCCTCAAGGCAGATAGTCCTGCCCGGCGATGAAGATGACGATGATGCTCCGAGGAGCAGAGCGCCGGCCGTGGTTGCGGGCGCAATAATCGGTCTGCTTGTTATAGCCGGTCTCGTATTCGGCGCCCTGTATTTCTTCACGGATATGTTCAATAAGGAATACAGCGTCGTACCCGGCTTTATAGGCAAAAACTATGAGCAGGAGATTGCGAATAATTCCGATTACAGGAATACATTCACGTTTACGGTTGTCAAGGAGCCGAACAGCCTTCTGACCGACGGCACGGTTTCCGATCAGACTCCGTCCGAAGGAACCAAGATTTCCTCCACACCCATAGAGGTCCGTCTTACCGTTGTTGACAACGCTCAGCCGATTGTCATACCGGATGTCAGCGGAATGAACTGGGAGAAGGCGCAGACAACCCTCGAAAATAAGGGATTCAAGGTGAATCTCCTTCCGGTAACGAGCACGGTTGATGATTACGGCACGGTTATAAAGACCATCCCCGCCGCGAATACAGAGGCGGCGAGCGGCGATATTGTCACCATTTATTACGCGAGTGATGACGAGCTCGTTGAGGTTCCGGATCTTGTCGGCTGGAATGTCTCAACGGTTAAAGAGAAGCTCGAGAGTATGAATCTCACGCTGAACGAGGATTATCAGACACAGGACAGCGACCTTCCCAAAGGTCAGATAATTTCGCAGAATCCCGTTGAGGGCGATAAGGTTATCCCCGGCACAAGAATCAGCGTGGTTATTTCTTCCGGCACACCGGAGCTTTCAAAAGCGAATATCACTATCAAGCTTCCCACAAGGACCGGCTCAACCGATTTTGAGGTTTATGTAAATAATGAGAGAGTCATAAATAAATCAATGCTCATGGACGGTGACAGTTATTCATTCACCGTTGAGGGCAGCGGTTCCGGAGTACCCGTCAAGGTGTATATCGGCGGCAGCGAGTATTACTCATGTACGGCGAATTTCAACTCGAATCCCGCAGGCATAAGCCATGAGGTTTATGTTTCCTCCGGCACAAGCTCTCCTCCCGCCGCTCTTCCGAGTGTTGTGGGCGACAATTATGAGACGGCAGTTTCAAAGCTCAAGAATGCCGGCTTCACAAATGTTACTACAAAATACATTCAGACCACTGAGGTTTCGCAGAACGGTATAGTTATCAGCCAGACTCCCCAGGCGAGCCAGAGCACACCTCTCCTCGGCTTACCTACAAGTCAGTATCCCACAAACACCGAGGTTATAATTGTCGTCGGTCAGCTTGAGGGAGTGGGACAGAGCGAAACACAGTCCGCTACAGAGGCGACAACAGGCGCGTGATGCAGAGTGAAGCGATTATAATCAAGGGCATCGGCGGTTTTTATTACACCGAAACGCCCGACGGTGAAATTTACGAATGCAGGGCAAAGGGGATATTCCGCAAAAAAGGAATAACCCCTCTTGCGGGCGACCGGGTGGTTATTTCGATAAATGAAAACGCCGAAAACACAATTGACGAGATAAAACCGCGCACGAGCGAGCTTTTCCGCCCGCCTGTAGCGAATGTTGACCGTCTTTTCATTGTTTCGTCAACTGTTGAGCCCAAACCTGTTTTATTCATAATAGACAAGCTCACCGCTCTCGCGGAAGACAGAGGCATTGAGCCGGTGGTCGTCTTCACAAAATGCGATAAGGCCCCCGGCGGCGAATATGCCGATATCTATCATAAATCGGGGATTAAAGCTTTTTGTGTGTCAAACAGCACGGGAGAAGGCACACAGGAGGTTGCCGCCGAATTCAAAGGTCATATCAGCGCCCTTTGCGGCAACTCCGGAGTGGGAAAATCCTCACTGCTCAACTCGGTTTTTCCCGATCTTAATCTTAAAACCGCGGAGATAAGCGACAAACTCGGCAGAGGAAAGCACACAACCCGCCACAGCGAGCTTTTCAAGGTTTACGGCGGCTATGTCGCCGACACACCCGGCTTTGCCTCAATAGCCGATACGGGGCGAAGGAGCCCTTCATCTGACGGCGGTTCGGTCTATTCAGAGACCATTGTGCCCGAAAATATTCCTTTCGCTTTCAGGGAATTCGTGCCCTATCTCGGCAAGTGTAAATTCTCTACCTGCAATCATATAAATGACAAGGGCTGTAAGATAGTCGAGGCTGTCGAGAGGGGAGAGATTCCCGTATCGCGCCATGAGAGCTACCGCCTCTTGCTTGAGCAGGCGAGAAGCATAAAAAAGTATTGAGAATGCTTAATGCATAATTAATAAAAAATTATATATTTTCAGGAGGTAATTTTTATGGAAACCAGACCTTATGTACCTTGGGAATTGGTAAACAACTTCATGGTTGATGTTTTCAAGGCCTACGGAGTACCCGAGGAGGATGCAAAAATCTGCGCAGATGTGCTTCTCGAATCGGACCGCCGCGGCATTGAGAGCCACGGCTGCAACAGATTCAAGCCCATCTATCTTGACCGCATCGACAACGGCACACTTCTCCCCGTAACCAAGATTGACATCGTCAAGGAGACACCGACCACAGTTGTTATGGACGCGAATAACGGTATGGGTATGGTCGCGAGCTACCATATGATGGAAAAGCTTATTGAAAAAGCGAAGCAGTACGGTATGGCGGGCGGCGCAATCTATAACTCAACTCACTACGGCATTGCCGGCTACTGGACCACAATGGCCGAGAAGGCAGGTATGATAGGCGTTTCAGGCACAAACGCACGTCCTTCGGTTGCTCCCACCTGGGGTATTGAGCCGATGATGGGTACCAACCCCTTCACTTTCACAATGCCCACCGACGAGGAATTCCCCTTCAACTTCGACTGCGCTACAAGTATCGTTCAGAACGGTAAGATAGAGTATTACGAGAGAAGCGGCAAAGAGACTCCCGCGGGTCTTGTTGTTACAAAAGACGGCGGCACAATGACCGATTCGGGTCAGATTCTCAGGGATATGCGCGCAGGCAAGTGCGCTCTGCTTTCAATCGGCGGTATCGGCGAGGCGACAGGCGGCTATAAGGGCTACGGCTTCACCACCATAGTTGAGATTCTCTCCGCCGCGCTTGCAGGAGGCCCGTTTATGAAGGCTCTCAGCGGCAAGGATGCAGACGGCAACAACGCATTCTACAGACTCGGTCACTTCTTCTTCGTTATCAACCCCGAATTCTTCATGGGTCTCGACACCTTCAAGAAGACAGCGGGCGATATCTGCAGAGGTCTCCGCAATTCGGAGAAAGCTCCCGGCGCAGACAGAATCTATACCGCCGGTGAAAAAGAGTGGGATGCATGGCAGGATCGCAAGGATAAGGGCGTTCCCGTAGGCGAAACCATTCAGAAGGAATTCATCGCTCTTCGCGATAGATTCAATCTCGATTATAAATTCCCGTTTGAGGAGGCATAATAAATGGATTACGCAAAAGAATCATTACGTTT
Source organism: Oscillospiraceae bacterium (assembly GCA_902796295.1). Lineage (GTDB taxonomy): Bacteria > Bacillota > Clostridia > Oscillospirales > Acutalibacteraceae > CAG-177. The sequence continues at coordinate 934 of CADBOL010000321.1, read as the reverse complement.
ACACGGCGAATGGAAAGGTAAGATTGAAGTTATCTCCACCGTTCCTGTTGCCACCAAAGACGATCTTTCACTCGCTTACACACCCGGCGTTGCTCAGCCCTGCCTTGAAATCCAGAAGGATATTGAGAAGAGCTATGAGCTTACCAGAAGACACAATCTCTGCGCGGTTATTACCGACGGTACAGCAGTTCTCGGTCTCGGCGACATAGGCCCCGAAGCCGGTATGCCCGTTATGGAGGGCAAATGCGTGCTCTTCAAATCCTTCGGTGATGTTGACGCTTTCCCGCTTTGCATCAAGAGCAAGGATGTTGACGAAATCGTTAATACCATTTATCTCATTTCCGGTTCATTCGGCGGCATCAACCTTGAGGATATAGCGGCTCCCCGTTGCTTCGAGATTGAGCGCAAGCTTAAAGAAAAGTGCGACATCCCCATCTTCCACGATGACCAGCACGGCACAGCTATTATCACACTCGCAGGCCTTACCAACGCTCTTAAGGTTGTCGGCAAAAAGAAGGAAGATGTCAAGGTCGTGACATCCGGCGCAGGCGCGGCGGCGATTTCAATCACCAAGCTTCTCCTCTCCGCAGGTTTCACAAACATTGTTATGACCGACAGAAAAGGTGCTATCTATAAGGGCAGAGAAGGTCTCAACTGGATTAAGGAAGAGATGGCCGAGGTTACAAACCTTAACGGCGAGAAGGGTACTCTTGCAGACGTAATCAAGGGCGCCGACATATTCATCGGTGTTTCCGCTCCCGGCACGGTAACGGTTGATATGGTTAAATCCATGAATAAAGACGCTATCGTATTTGCCTGCGCGAATCCGACTCCCGAAATCTTCCCCGAAGACGCGAAAGCTGGCGGAGCAAAGGTTATCTCCACCGGCAGAAGCGACTATCCCAACCAGATCAACAACGTTCTCGCATTCCCC
>CADBOL010000320.1 GCA_902796295.1 Oscillospiraceae bacterium | reverse complement strand
TTACATTGATCGGTATATCCGGTTACTGCCTCGCCATCAATATACCATACAAGCTTTGCACCTGCCGGAAGATTCTCGGCTGTTGCATGAAGATAAAGAGTGTCTATTGTTCTGACTGTCGTTGCCGCAGGTTTTCGGATTGTAACCTTAACATTACTCAAATTGTTTGTGTTCTTTTCAAACACTGCCGTAAATGTCATATCCTTTGCAGGCATTTTATCGGGAATGGCGGGATTCCATCCCTTGAAGGTATATCCGGATTTCCAGGGATCAAAAGGTTTAAATATCTCATCGCCTTCCCAATATTCATATGACCTGTATGTTGAGCCATCGGAAATAAATATTGCCTTGTATTGGGGCGCTGTTTTGTCTGTTACAGTAGTATTTATTACACATCTGTCAAGGATTTTGCCTGACTCTTTTTCTGTGGCAGTTACCGTCACAAGCAGATCTTTGTCTTCAAACTTTCCGGTAATGGTTACTTTTGCTGTGTTTCCACCGGTATATTCTGTAATCTCAGCCTTAACCGACGTGTTTTCATAACCATTTAGCTTATCTTCAGACCTTACGCTTAATTCAACATTCTTTTTCTCCGGATTATCAATAGTCAACGCTACGTTTTTTATTTCTTTCTTATTTAAAGTGATTTTTTCTTCTCCCGGCTTGATTTTAAGCTTTCCCGCTCTGAAAGGAATTGTGTCTGTATAAGAAATTATTCCCTCTCTGTCATTCCAGACAATCGCAGATGTAATTTCCGTATAATCATTAACATTTTTGAGCGTAAGTATCTCACCGGTTGTATCTGACAGCTCTCCGTTAACGTACCAGCCAATATGCCAGTTTTCAACCATTTCGGTTGCTTTTGCCTTGCAGGTAATTGTTGACCCGCTTTGAGTTGCTTCAATGATGCTTATTGTCGGCTTCTTATTGTAAAAAACGATAAGCGTTTTCTTTGACATCGCAAGCGCTTTCCCGTTTGAAACTATTGCCGCCTGTACATAGGAATAAATAGGGTAGTATTTGGAATATTCTCCCGGTTTCAAGTCTTTTATGTTTATATCTATGCTCTCTCCGCTTGTCTCAAGAAGGCTGCCATACGAATACCAGCGGATTTCAGCATTGACAGGCATATTCTCGGCTTTCGCTTTCAGATTAACGGTTTCATTTATATCCTTTAATCTGATTGTTTCCGAGTAATCCTCAATATCTATTTTTAAAGCCTTTGCTTTCCTTATGTCGGAATCATAGCTGTTGTCATTACGGCTTCCGAAAATATCTACTTCTCCCTCTCTGCCGTTTGACTGAATCTTTACGGAATCATATCCTTCTTCAAAGCCATAGACATTTGTATCGGCCTTTACATCTGAAAAAACGGTAACCGTCTCTGTCTTGCCGTTCACACCGTCAAGTATCATCTGCTCACCGGAATACGTCAGAGACACCCCGTCATTTGCTATGCCGTCAACACTTACGCTGCTGTATTTTTCCTCTTTTGATACAAGCGTCACATCATAATCTATGTTATTACCCTCAAGCGCAATTCCGCTGTCATTGAGAGTAACACTTTCGGCTTTTTCCGATGACGCAGAAGCATAAACGGCATTGCTTAAAAGCGAGACATCCAGTTTGCCGTCCGTAGTTTCAAATTTATAATCGGCACTGTCGGGTACGGTGATTTCAATCTCTGATATATAATCTTCTCCGTCTTCACCTGATGAAATAATCATATGCTTCTCTTTTACCGGAATCGTTCCGCTGACAAATCCGTCTTTGACAGTGAGTGTTTTGCCGTTTGAGTCTGTCACGGTAACAGTTCCCTCTGCCGGCACGGATATTGTGCTGTCTTCTGTGTTAACGGTGAAATCCGAGAAATTCATCTGCATATTATTATTGACACCGTCAATATCAATCAAGTCAAATACCGACATATCGGTGTAAAACTCTATTTGAAGCACATCTCTGTCATTTCTTTCCGGTCTTCTTGCAGAGCACGTCTTATAGTCCTGCGAAACGATAATATATGTATCATCGTCCGGGAAGTTGTTATCATATGCTTTCAGCAGATATGAGCCATCTGCCTGCTGAACGCAATTCAGAATAACTATAGCGTGACCTTCTGACTTTCCGTAACTATAGCAGAATAAAAAAGGATTGCCCTTCTGCGCCGTTGAAACAAGAAGCTTAAGCCCGTCTGCCCATTTTTCTGATTCATTATAATTTATTTCGCCTGTGCTGCCTTTTTTAATAAAGTCAATCTTTTGCGACAGATAATAATAATTTATCGCGCTCATTACGTCTTCACTGTCTTTCGGAAACGGAACATCACGTAGATTTTCCGCTCCGTCACCGAAATTCCCGGCAAAATCAATGCGATTCTCATAATCAAGTACTGAAGCTGCCGCCATACCAAAGCATGAGCCGGCCCAGGGTTTTTTTCTCTTATCTTCAACCTTGTTTATCCACTTCCTGGATTCTTCTTCATCATCATAATACTTATTTATATATCTCTTAATCTTTAAAAAATCATCATCTGTTAAATAGTAACTGCCTCCCGAAAAGGAAGAAGCAAAATCTGATTTTTTATTATTTGAAAATGAAAACCTCTGAAAATCCTTGCCCGATGCAGAAATCCAGCTCGCTTC
>CADBOL010000319.1 GCA_902796295.1 Oscillospiraceae bacterium | reverse complement strand
CTCCAGGAACGGAGAGGGTGGCACGGCGATAAGGATTTAAGCCGTGACGGGTGTGGCCGATTACAAGGATATGCGGAGCATAATGCATTTTTATTGCAAATAAAAAGCTCACAGGTTATAAAACCTGTGAGCTTTTTAATAACTTGTTTGTTTATGTTCAATCTCAGTTCCCGAGGCTCAGCAGTTAAGATGAAAACGGCGGATTTTCGAACGAAGATAGTATGCAGATACAGCGAGCGAGAAAAGCCGCCGAAAACAGACAATATAATCAATATTCCTTATAATGTTAATAAAACAAACTCACATAAATTAAACTCACAGGTCATAAAACCCGTGAGCTTTTAAAAAATCCTGTCTGTTTGTTTTTCGCTTAAATGCTGAGCCCTGATTTTCTACCATTTGTAAAGCGCATATATCGACACCGCGAGAAGCATCTGCGAAAGGTAATAGGTGCCGAGATTCAGAGCTCTGATGGGCAGAGTGTTGAATCTCTCTTTATCAAAGAATTTAATCATCAGCGAAAAATCGGATATGATAAAGAGAACCGGTGCGCATATGATAATTGGTTTTGAGATAAATCCGCCCTGTGTTTTCGCAAGGCATACGGCGCAGGCGGCCATAAAAGTAATAACAAGCGCGTAAATGAATACCGGCACGGTAAGCTTCCCCGCCTTTATATTCAGAATCAGTTTCAGCCCGATTATCACAAGCATCGCGCCTGCCCAGAAAACGGTTGTTATCAAAGGGGAAAACGCCCTGCGGGCGAGCATTTCCCTGACAAAAGCGCAGATGTAACAGATGTGTCCGAAAAGGAAAAAGAGCCCTCCGGTTATAATCGCCGCCGTGTTGAGTTTGCTTTTTTTATCCCTGATAAACGGGTCAAGAGTCAGAAAAATATCACCGGCGAAGCCGGAAATCAGCCCGGCAAGTATTGCGAGAGAATAATATGATTTCTGCCCTGCGGAAACGAAAGAGTATACACCGGCCGCAACGAATACCGCCGAGGCAATCATTTTATAAACAAACCCCTTTTTTGTGGATTCCGGCCAGCCCGCCTTAATGAACATAAAGGCAAAGACGGCCTCGAGCACAAAGAGAGCAAGAAACACCTCAAGAGCAGATACCTTCATGAACAAATAACCTCCCCGTAAAATACCATATTATTATATTGTGTGAGCCGGCATTTGTCAATCAAAGCGAAAAATCCGGCACCCGCTTAGGGACGGATGCCGGAAAACAAAGATAAAATCAGATCAGATTTTAAGTATTCCGAAGCTTTGCAGAATGCCGGAGATGAGTATCGCGAAAATAAAGACAGGGGCTATCCATTTTACCATAACCTTATAATAAGTCTTCATCTTGAAAGGCCCGTTGAGCTCCATCTCCTCAATGATTGAATCGGGTTTTATGACGAAGCCGACAACCACGCAGGTCAGCATTCCGACAAGCGGCAGGAACACGCTGTTTGAGAGAAAATCGAGGAAATCGAGAATGTCAAAGCCGAGGATCTTCACATTGCTCCAGATTCCGAATCCGAAAGAGCAGACCGCGCCGAGAATCAGGCCGTAAACGGCAACCGCGAGCGTAGTGGCGGAGCGTCTGCTTTTGAATGTGTCTATAAATCCCGCGACTATCGCCTCGAGGATGGAAACGGAGCTTGTCAGGGCGGCGAAAAGCACAAGGAAAAAGAAGAGAGCGCCGATATATTTTCCGCCCGGCATGGAAGCGAAAACCTTGGGAAGAGTGACAAACATAAGAGACGGGCCCGTGCTGAGCGCCTCTTTGTCTCCGCCCGAGAATTCAAACACGGCGGGGATAATCATAAGACCGGCGAGGAAGGCGATTACGGTGTCAAAAATCTCAATCTGACGCGCAGATTTGCCTATGTTTTCCTCTTTTGAAAAATAAGAACCGTAGGTAATCATTATACCCATCGCAAGCGACATTGAGTAGAAGAGCTGACCGAGCGCCGCGAGGAAGGTTTTAAAGCTCAGCTGACTGAAATTCGGCATCAGATAGTATTTTACGCCTTCCTTTGAGCCGGGTCTTGTAACGACATATACCGAGAGCACTACGGTGATAACAAGGAGCAGCGGCATAAGTATGCGGCTGAGTTTTTCTATACCCTTGTTGACGCCGAATATGACGACGAGAGTCGTGACGGCGAGGAAAACGCCGAACCAGATCAGCGGCTCTCCCGTGCCCGAAACATAATCGGAAAAGAAAGTGTCGGATGCCGCCGCCTGAGAATCAAATATCATTGAGGCGGTGTATTTTGTGACCCATCCGCCTATGAGGCAGTAGTAGGGGAATATCAGCACGGGCACAAAAGTCGCGAGCTTTCCGACAAATCCCCAGCGGGGGCTGAGAGACTTGAAAGCCGCAAGCGGGCTGAGCTGTGTTTTTCTGCCGATTGCGATTTCCGTTATCATAAGCACCGTGCCGAATGTTACGGCAAGCAGGATATATATAAGAAGAAAAATACCTCCTCCGTATTTTGCCGCGAGATAGGGAAATCTCCAGAGATTGCCCAGGCCGACAGCGGAGCCCGCGGCCGCGAGCACAAATCCGAGCTTGCCCGAAAAAGTATTTCTTTTTTCCATAACAACATTACACTCCGGTTAAATAAATTTCTGTTTCAATAAAATTATAGCAATACCTTTCTATAATGTAAACCGTTTTGAAAAAATGATACTTCGAGTACAAAAAAGTGTTCAAAGCAGCAAAAAAATATGTAAAAGTTACAAAAAATTACAAAAAATTACAAAAAAATTTGAAAAATTCAAAAAAAATTCAAAAAAGGTATTGCAAAAATGAAAAACGCGATATATAATAAAGTGCTTTTTGATGAGAAGGGTTTTGTTACCCGACCCGTCAGGCGCGCAAATCCGGTCAGACCGGATGCGGTTTTTATCAGAAAAAACGGGGTGAGCGACATGAACTGGATTAACAATTTCCTTCAGACCCACTTCACAAGCAGGCGAGCGCTCATCTTTTTAAGAATTTTTTATATTTTTTTGGTTTTACTATTGATTTTTTCCTTTTTTTATCTTATGATGTATTCAGGAAATCATACTGGTTCAGATGCGCTTAAATCTGTCAGAGGTTATTAGTATGCTGACAGAGAAGATTAAAAACGCATTTGTATATATCCGGGGCAACCTGAGCAGGATG
>CADBOL010000318.1 GCA_902796295.1 Oscillospiraceae bacterium | reverse complement strand
GCCTCTGATGTCGTTGAGAGTCATCTCTCTGTCATCGGGAATAACCGAGAGTATTTCAAGCTCCCCGGTGTCAATACCGCCCGCGAGCGATAAATCGGGGATTCTGTTTATTATTACTCCGGCTTTTTCAAACATAACCATTTCGCGCGCGACGGAGTGTATGGTCTTAATTACCTGCAATCCCTTTTTGCTCGCGTCGGATACGAGAATAAGGTGAGTCACTTTTTCCATAACGCGGCGGTTTACCTGCTCGATTCCGGCCTCTCCGTCAATTACGATAAAGTCATAATTCCGGGCAATCATCGCAATGACTTCCTTGAGATAGGCGTTAACCTTGCAGTAGCATCCCGCGCCCTCGGGGCGTCCGACCGCGAGAAACGATACGTTTCCTCTTTCGGTTACGGCATCAGCCATCCGGTATTTTGCTTCGCCCAGCATTTCAACGGCGGCGGCGGTGTTTCCCTTTTCCGCTTCGGCTACGAATGATTTTCTTATATCGTCAACCGTCAGGCCGACCTGTATTCCCAGAGCGGTCGAGAGACCTGTCGCGGGGTCCGCGTCAACGGCGAGTATTCTTTTGCCGGGATATGCCTCCGAGAGCAGACGCACCGCGGCGGCGGAGATTGACGTTTTGCCGACTCCGCCCTTGCCGACAAAGGCGAGCACGGCGGCATTAATATCTTTCATATCGCTCATTCTGTTTTTAAAATCACATATCCGTCGGTAAGGCTTGCCTTGAGCAGACTGCCCTCAACCGTGCAGCGGCGGCCCATAAGGTCAATCAGCGTCACGCTGTTTTCGCCGCACTCTATTTCCATAACGTTATTCATTACGGCAGTCGATTCGGATATTTCATTTTTGTATGCTGTTGATAAGCACATAATCAAAGCTTCCTGTCTTTTTTCAGATTGTCATAATACGGCTGAGCTTTATCATAAACCCATCTGACGAGCTTCATATCGCTGTTTGTGTAATATACGGCAAATGTGATGCCGATGAAAGCCGCGACTGCGGCAAAAACGGTGAATAGGGCTTTAAGAGCTTTCATGCCTTGCTCACCGATCCCTTCTGCCTCGCGTATTCCGCCGCTCCGAGCGCTCCCATAAGCTGCGGGTCCGTATTGAGCTCGACCACTTTGATTTTGAGCACTTTTTCAATTGCTTTTTTAAGGCCCTCGTTCTTTGCGCAGCCTCCTGTGAGGGTGATGCTGTCTGTCGCTCCGGCTTTTTTCGCCATGACGAAGCAGCGCTTTGCGACGGCGAGCTGAATGCCCGCGGCAATCTCTTCCATCGGCTTCCCTTCGCCGACAAGAGAGATGACTTCGGATTCCGCAAAAACGGTGCACTGAGCCGTGATGGGGATTGTATTCTTCGCTTTGAGCGAGAGCTTTGAAAACTCGGGCAGCGACATTTCAAAGGCGTTTGCCATCGCTTCATAGAAGCGGCCCGTTCCCGCGGCGCATTTATCATTCATCGCAAAATTCTTGACTGTGCCGTCGGTATCTATCGCTATGCCCTTTACATCCTGACCGCCTATGTCGATTATGGCTCTCACTTCGGGATTTGTAACGTGAACGCCCATCGCGTGGCAGGAAATCTCGCTTATGTTTTCATCGGCAAAGGGAACCTTGTTTCTGCCGTAGCCCGTGCCCACAAGGTATGCAAGATCCTGCGCCGAGGCCAGATCCTCAACCTGTGAAACGGCGTCATTGAGCGCGATTTCCGCAGACTGAACGGGGTTGATTTTACTTCTGTTTGTAACATCGGCAACCATTTTGCCGTTTTCGTCAAGTATAACGCATTTTGTGTAGGTGGAGCCTACATCGCATCCGCCGAAATATCTCATTTAAAGCACTCCTTTTATTGTGAAATTACCACGCCAGCGTGTCGTCAAAGTCAACGAGGGTCGGGTCAACCGGCTCCTCCTGAAGCACTGTGGTCATATATTTGTTTATCTGCTCGCGCATATCCCGCCTTGAAATGGTGCGCGGATCCATAAGATCCTGAGAAACCCAGATGAATTTAACATCTCTCTCTCTTGCCTGATCGTCAAATATGCCGGTAAGGCCGTCCATTCCCTTGCAGGAAATCTGGTCATACATAATGACCATATCCGCGTTGAATTCCTCAACTATTCTCCACAGCTCATCGACAACATTCGCGTATCCGCCCTTTGTATGCTTTCTCATCGTGGTCCTCTGCAGGGTTTTGGCGAGCGTTGCGAGCGCTTTTTCTTTATCTTCCGTGTCATACATATAGTAGGAAATCATTGTTTCCATATCCATGACAACGTTTACTCCCCAGCAGTTTTCAAGCCAGTTTGCAAGGCTTGTGTAGTAGTTTGCCGGGCAGGACCATACTATGGCTCTGTGGCGCATTTCCTTGGAACACTTTGTCTTTTTTGCATAGGCGTCAAGCATCATCTTATTAACCTTTTTATCAACCTTTAAGAAGCGCTTGTCTATGCCGCCGGAAATATGAAAATAGAAAAGTCTGTAAAGCCAGAAAGTGGCACCTGTCATCTGCGGATAATCGGTTTTGTTTATCTCCCACTTCTGTATTTCATACTCGGTCTGCTTATTGTAGGTTTTCATAGCTGAGAAGAAGGCATCCCAGTCCCACTTTTCCCCGGTCTGCTTTTCAACAAACTCAATGGCGGATTTCACCTCATCCACGGCGTATTCCTGAACATCCTCGCCGTTATAGCGCAGGGGTACATTAACGCTCTGTGTAGGAATATTGAAGCGCCTGTCAATATATGATGAATTCATAATGGAGCCGTCGCAGGGCATATTGCAGGTAAGGGAGCAGACACCCACAAGGGGATAGTCATCATTTATTGCAACACCGGCCTCGGCAGAGGGCAGGGGGCATACATCCGCAGGCACGCCGTAGCTTTCGGTTATGTCAAGGTAAACCGGCGTAATATTCTGGTCCACCATGGATGTAAGGAAAATGGGGATTGTGGTCACATGGTTATCCTTGAGGTTGGGAAAACCTGCAATAAATTCCGATGAAAAAATCTCATCCACATTTACGGTTTTATCCGCCCACTTCGGATGCTTGTGGAAATGCCTGTCGTTGCTCAGCAGAAAGCGGATCAAATCCGTTGTGGGCTTAACCAGCATATTCATATGAAGGTGAGTGATTCTCAGCTGTGGGCCTCTCAGGCCTTCGGTATGGCGGTCAATCCACGCAGGGGCGGTGAGGTAGCTCATCATCCAGCGGTAATTGAATAAACCTTTTACTATGGAAACAGGCGCTTTAAGCGTCATAAGGATTATATCTTTCCAGGTTACAAGCCAGCGGTAGTAATCATACATTGTATCGGAAAGTCCGCGCCACTCTCTGTGCTTGAGCAGGCCCGTTTTATCCTTATGAAGGTCGCCCAGATTATGGGGCTCATTTCGCCAGAAATTCTTTATACTCATTTCGCCTGCTCCTTTGCTTTCTGGATTTTCTTTATTTCAAGGCTTTCAACAAAGGCCTGCACCCTGGTTCTCAGCTGGCCTGATGCGCTTGCCGTATACTGGCGGTCAACGCAGACCGAGGGTATGCCGAAATCGTTTGTAACAACATGGGAGGCCAGGGCCCTTTCGTAGCCCCAGTATTCGCAGAATTTAAGCTGCTGGTAAAGAACGCCGTCGGCGTGATATTCCTCAACAAGCTGTTTTACATATTCCCGCCTGCCTTCAACCTTATCCTGGGACATATACCGCGGGCACTGGCTTGTTCTCATATAGTGAAGAATAATCTGCTCAAGCACATCGCCCTCATCGGTGAGCTTTATCTCTTCCCTGCCGGGCAGAGCGCCGAAGCAGAAGCGGTCCGCAACCACCAGCGCGCCGGATTCTTCAATCAGCTTTGTGAAATCCGGGTCATCCATTTCCGAGCCCACCACAACAATTTTGGCCCTGTAGTTTTTCTTTGTATCGGGAACTCTTGTTTTCAGTTCTTCCGCCGTCTCCCTGAGCTTATCAATAATAAGATACTTGGGGCAGCAGTAGGATAT
>CADBOL010000317.1 GCA_902796295.1 Oscillospiraceae bacterium | reverse complement strand
CTTATGGAAATGATTGCTTCCGAAATAAAAGAAAGCGGCGTTCCAAAAGAAAACATAATATTTATTGATCTTGATAAAAGAGGATTCAAGGGGATAAAAACTACGGATGCCCTTGAAAAACTGATAGATGAAAAATCTACTTCAAAAGGTATGAAATATCTTTTCATTGATGAAGTGCAGAATGTTGACGGCTTTGAAGAGGTGATGAATGCATACCGCACCGAGGGCGGATATTCCATTTTCATAACCGGCTCCAATTCCTACCTGCTCAGCGGCGAGCTTATAACTAAACTCACCGGAAGATATCTGGAATTTGAAATGTACCCCCTCAGCTTTGAAGAATATGAAAACATGAAAGCGTTTTATAAGATTGCCGTTAATCCGAATCCCGCCGTTGAATTATCCGATTATATAATTGAGGGCGGTTTTCCACGCGCCGTACTTCTCCCTGATTTAAATGACAAGAGAAAATACGTTCACGGAGTAGTTGAAGAGATAATTGAAAAAGATATACGCCGCAGAATAAAAATCCGGAACAAAGACGCTTTTGAAACAGTAATGAATTATATCATAAACAATTTCGGAGCGACAATGAGCATAAACAATATATGCGGCGCATTAAAAGCAAACGGCAACAGCATAAGCAAAGCTACTGTATCAAGATATATTCAGGCTCTTGTTGATGCAAAGATGCTCTGCGAATGCAAAAGATTTGATATGAAATCCAGAAAATCTCTCTCGGGGGAACAGAAATACTATCTTTCCGATCTGAGTTTTTATTTTGCAAGGAATACGGATAATACAATCAACTACGGGCCGGTGCTTGAAAATATTATCTATATTTATGCCAGGTCAAAAGACTATTCGGTCAGTGTGGGAAAAATAGGTAACCTTGAATGTGATTTTATTCTGCGAAGTCCCGATATGAATTACTCCTATGTTCAGGTTGCTTTTACCATAATGCAAAATAAAGAAACCGAAGACAGAGAATATTGCGCGCTCGAGAAAATAAAAGATAATTATCCCAAATATGTGACGACAACAGATTATATTATTCAAAAGAGAAACGGTATAAACCATGTGAACCTGATTGATTTCATAAAAAAAGATAATCTGTTCTGATATAAAATAATAATTGAAATAAATTCTTTCATTGTGATTTCTCCTTTATAATATCAAAAAAATATCCGGTTATTACGGCAGCGCCGAAGCACTGCCGTAATTAACCGGATATTGATATTTATGGAATTATAATATATATAAAGGATTAAAAGAATAATGAATAATAATTGCTGACTCAAAATTGTCATTCCGGGGAGTGAAGCGACGGGGCTCTTTTATCTGTAATCTTTCATCTATCATCTAATATCTAAAATCTACCATCTAACATCTAAAATGAGATCCTTCGCTGACGCTCAGGATGACAAGGGGCCGGCATCATAATCCTTCATCAAACACTTTCTCTATCTCATTTCTGGGCGCGTTTACGCTGCCCATGATCATTTCGGGTTTGCCGCCGCCTCTGCCGCTGAGGGCGGCGTTTATTTTTTTGCCCGTCTCTCTGACATCGGTGCTGTGTGAAACAACGGCGTATTTATATCCGTCTTCATCGTTTCCTGAAAAGGCGTAACCGACAGGGAATTTCCCGGCAATCATATCCGCGAGGATTCTCGCGTCATCCGCAGAGCCGGAATCATCAAAAAGAACCGGGAATTCCGGTGTCAGTTTTTCGCACATAAGCTCAAAATATTTCTTTTTAAGCTCAATATATTTAAGGTGCTCTGCCGCAGTTTTTTCTTTGAGTTTTTCGACAGAGTCTGCGATTTCGCCTGTCTTTGCGCAGAGTGATGCGGATATTTTCGCGGCGTTTTCCGTTTTTTCCCGGTAGTCTTCCAGAGCGCGGGCACCGATTTTAAGGGTAATCCTGACACCCTGCTTGTAATTCATCATTGAGACGGCCTTTATCATTCCGACCTCGCCTGTATATGCCGTGTGAGTGCCGCAGCAGGCGCACAGATCTGCGCCCTCAATCTTTATCAGGCGCACCTGACCGCTGATTTCTTTTTTGCTCCTGTAGTCATAATTCCCGAGCTCATCGCCGGCGGGATAAATCTCGGTTACGGGCACGTTTTTCCAGATGATTTCATTGGATTTTTTTTCTGTCTCAGAAAGAATCTCACGGCTCACGGGGCCGCTGAAATCAACTGTTACCTCGCTCTCTCCCATATGAAAACCGACATTGTCAAAGCCGGTGAGCGAGTGAAGAATCCCCGAAAAAATATGCTCGCCCGTATGCTGCTGCATATTGAGAAATCTGTAATCCCAGTCAACGGCGCAGATGACCTCACCCTCTGCGGGGCTCTCGCAGATATGGATTATGTCTTCGCCTCTTTCGGCGGTATCAATCACCTTTGACGGGCCGATAAATCCTCTGTCGCCGGGCTGTCCTCCCCCTTCCGGGTAAAAAGCGGATCTGTCAAGAATTATCTCATAGCGGTCTTTCGCCTTTTCGCATGACATTACCTTTGCCCCGAATTCTTTTATATATTGATCCTCACGGTATAATCTCTCTGTCATATATGCCTCCGGATAAATGTTTTATTCATAATAACATACAGCGCCGTCTTATTCAATTATTTTGGAAATGTATTTTGAAAAAACAGTATTTTATACTTGATATTCCGAGATATATATATTATAATAATAAGGATTAATGAGCTTTTCTTTAATCATGTGGCGTGTGGGTCCTGTGCGACAGGGCGCCGTGAACCATGTCAGGCGGGTGAACCGAGCAGCATTAAG
>CADBOL010000316.1 GCA_902796295.1 Oscillospiraceae bacterium | reverse complement strand
GTGCACAGCACGCTCCGGATTATTATGAGCGAAGCGAGTAACAAGGTTCTGAACGCATAGCGTTCAGGTTCTTATATTGTCTGTTTTCGACTTCTTTTTTCGCTCGCCTCGTCGTCACAAGCTTCATATCTTTCGCGCCCGCGCCTTCAAAACATGTTTGCGCGTGCTCTCAATCATTCCGCTGCTCCTCCTCTCCCCAAAAAGTCTATCGGACTTTTCGGGGACTCCGGGGTGTACTATCTTCGTTCGAAAATCCGCCGTTTTCATCTTAACTGCCTTCGCCCGGGCTGCCATTTAAGCGAAAAAGTAGGGCGCGGATACATCCGCGCCGCAAGTCGGCAATCAGCAGGGTACAGTAAGCTGTTGACGGCCGCTTCGCTCCGGGATTATGAAGCAATAAAGGTTCACGGGGTTTGATTCCCGTGAACCTTTTTGTTTGTGTTTATTTTGAAAAAATCTTTGATATTGTATTTCCTATATCGGCGAAGCCGGTTTTTACCGCTGAGGTGCCCGGCATAAGGTTGCTGTGCAGCACTGCTCTGCCGTAATCGATAAACAGGCGGAATTCTTCGGATAATGACAGGATGATAAATCTCATTGTTTCCGCCGCCGTGCGATAGGGAGCATTGATCTTTGCCTGATTCAATAAATCCGAAGTTATGGATTTCAGATGTCTGATATCCTCAACCGGGTTTGTTTTGTAATTCCTTACCTCTGTCTGATCGAGTGTATCCAATTCGCTGTACATCATAATACTGTCAAGCATTGCCATGAAAACTATTCTGCCGTCTTCCATTGTATAACGCAGACGGATATCATACTGTCTGCCGTCATTGATTTCAACGCCGTACCACGCCGAAGAATAATCTTCTCTGTTTTTATAAGCTGTTTTGACCGAGCCGTCTTTAAGGTATACTTTGATATACTCCGGATAATTGTAATACGGATCACCGTCGAAATAATTCCAGAAAGAGAAATATGCATCTGCGCTCGGCACGAAACCTTCGGGGTACTCGATCCTGTCTATAAGCTCTTTCGGAATAATAAGATTGATTTCTACATCAAAACCGTGGCCGTTGTATAATTCCGCGTTGAAAATCTGTCTGCCGGATTTGATCTTTTTTACCACGCTGTAACACTGGGGCGTTGTAAACGTCTTTCCTGTTGAGAAAGTCAGCGTTGCCGGGATGTATAAGCCGACAAAGCAATCGGGCTCTTCCGGGTTATCCCAGGGCTCATATTCATCGCCCATATAAACAGTTTCATTTTCAATCGTGGCCGAAGTTATTTCTCCCGCATATTCAAATGTCACGCTGCCGCTTGAAACCGCGTCTGTCTCGCAGTCATAAAAGTCAAGGTATGTGATTCCCTTTTCAAAATACGCGACATGGCAGCAGTTGTCATCATCGCAAAGTACAATCATAGCACCGCCGTTCCACACAACAGAAGCGGCCTCTGTTACCGTGTTGCCGTTCACCTTGGTTGAAGCTGCAATCAGAGAAGGAACTTCAGAGAAAAGATAATATCCCGATTCGGGAGCTGTGAAAGAATAAACGCCTTTATTGATTTCAACTGTGTTTTTGCCCTCTTTAAGCTCGCCGAGGACCGGCATTTCCGAATAAACGGTTTTCTCTTTTTCATAATCCCATTGCGCCCACTTGACTGTTTTTGCGTCAGCTGCCGACGCCTGAGCGAAAAGCGCCGCAAATAACGAAATAACCGCAATAACTGTCATTGATAAACTGATAAACTTTTTCATAATAATACCCTCCGTTTTCTGATTTATACGAATTATAGCCGGCCGCCCGTTAAGATTCAATTATGAAAAGGATTAAGATTTAATTAAACCCGCTGACCGCCGTCGGAATACTTTCTGTATTCTGTTAATGTATACACATAAACCGGGAAAGTGTTACAAAAAACAGACGGAAATAATTTACAAATCTAAAACATAGTGATATTATTAATCCGAAGGTCAGGTGATTTCAGATGATTGCAAACTATCATACGCATACATACCGCTGCCATCACGCAAGCGGGACCGAGCGTGAATATATTGAAAGAGCCATTGAGGGCGGATTGAAGATTATGGGATTTTC
>CADBOL010000315.1 GCA_902796295.1 Oscillospiraceae bacterium | reverse complement strand
AAGAACTATTTCGAGCACTGTCCTGCCCTCCGCCTTGTCGATGATATGCACATCGGCGGGCGCGGTCATCCTGCCGTCAAGCTCAATCCCTCCGGAAAGCGCCTCAATCATGGATTTTGTGACATCGGATTTCACGGTAACCCGGTAGGTTTTGGGAACGTGTTTTGAGGGATGCATTATGGCATTGGCAAAATCGCCGTCATTGGTCAGAATCAGCGCTCCCTCCGAAACCCTGTCAAGCCGGCCGACGGGATAGAGACGGATTTTAATATCCGAAACAAGCTCTGTCACGCACTTCCTTCCGAGGTCATCATCGGTGGTCGTGACATATCCGCGCGGTTTATTGAGCAGAATATATCTGGTTTCGTTTATCCTGTTGACACGCCTGCCGTGAACGGTGACCGTATCGTGAACCGGGTCAACGCTGTCGCCTATCTTTGCAGTCCTGTTATTCACTCTCACAGCACCCTGCGCAATAAGCTCTTCGCTTTTGCGGCGCGACGCCACTCCCGCTTCGGAGAGAAACTTCTGGAGTCTGATTTTATTGTCTGCCACCGGACTCACCCCGATGATTATTCGGCTGCTTCGGGTGCCGAATCCATATAGTCGCCTATTGCTTCATCAACAGCGTCATCTGAGCTCTTGCCTGTGAGTTTGTTGATAACATCGGATGCCTTGTCAACGATGTCGGGAACCATGCCGATAACTCTTTCAACAGAACCCTCTGCTGAATCGATATACTTGATGGAGACATTGCCGTTGTTGATGACGAGGAAAGCAACGGGAATGATGGTGATGCCGGCTCCTCCTCCGCCGCCGAAGAGCTCCTGATTGCCCTTTGAGGGGAAATCGCTTCCGCCCGAAGCAAATCCGTATGTAACTTTTGAAACGGGAATAATCTTTATCGAATCGCTGACTTTAATTGCGTCTCCGATAATTGTGTTGACGTTTACGAGATCCTTGATTTTTTCGATTGATGTGCCGAGGATGCCGGCTGCCGCAGAATTGTCTTTCATTTCTTTTACACCTTTCTTTATTTGATTTAATGAATTGTTGACTGATTTAATTTGCCGTGCCGCTTTGCGCCGGTACATTCACCGCCGCGGGTTTATTGCTTTTCTCATCGGGCTTTTTCTTTCTGAGCCCTCTGAGGAATCTGATTCCCACTCTGAATATCAGGCTGAATGCCACAATTATCACCGCATTTATCAGACGGCGCGGTATCACCGAAATTACGGCGTGAAGCCTTGCCTTGTTGCTGCCGTTGATAAAATCCGGGCTGACCTCGGCGCTGTATTTCCTCACGCGCATATTGTCAACCACAAAACCCATCGCGGGATAAAATGCGGAACATGTTCTGCCGTATTTGAGCGCTGTTTCCGCGCTGTCGCCCGCTCCGACAAGGAGAGATACGGCGATATCTTCTATGGTGAAAGATCTGTAAATCCTTCTGAACATTCCTTTGAGCGAAACCGAAAGGCGCTTTACAAGGTCAATAACGCCTTCAACTCCGTTATTGCGGTAGAATGTGATTAAGGGATTATCCTTCGGTTCTTTCACCGGCTTATCCTGATTTTCCTGCTCGCTTTCGGGTTTCTTCTTTTTCTCTTTCTTTTTCTTCTTTTTCTTTTTCGGTTTCTCTTTCTTTGGCAGAATATTGAACTTAAGGAAAAGCCAGCCTACTGAAAGAGAAACGCCGTCTTCGGAATGAACCGTTACCTTGACCTTGACCGACAGTATCAGAAAGAAAAACAGGATTATGCCGAGGATGATATACAGTGCTGTCAAATTTCCGCCTCCCTTTCAATCATTCTTCGTTTTCCGTCTCTGCGCTTTCAAGCTCCGCCTGGAAGAAGTTTCTTATCTGCTCGCCCTGAGTGCTGTCTATCTCATCATCCTGATCGGAAATCATCATTTCGGCCGGTTTCTCGGGAAGCTCCGGCAGATCCGCCAGAGATGTCAGACAGAAGCATCTGAGAAAATTGGGTGTGGTTCCGTAGAGCAGAGGCCTTCCGGGAAGTTCGAGCCTTCCTCTCTCTTCAAGCAGGCCTTTCTGACAAAGCGTGTTTACCACTCCGGAGCAGTCCACGCCTCTGACCTGCTCTATATATGCCTTTGTGACGGGCTGGTTGTAGGCAACAACCGCGAGCACTTCAAGGGCCGCATTGGACAGAGGAATATTCTTTTTGAGGTCAAGCACCGCTCTTATAAGCGGAGCGTACTCTTTTCTGGAACAGAGCTGATATTTATCGCCTAATTTCAGCAGGCAGATTCCGCTGCCTCTGCTGTCAAGCGAAGCGCCTATCTCAAAGATATACCCGCGCACCGTCTCAACATCGGTCTCCATCGCTTCCGCGATTCTTGTTATCTCGAGAGGCTCACCGCTTGCGAAAAGTATCGCCTCAATTGCAGCTCTCATTTCTTCATTCGTCAATCTCTATCTCCTCCCCTCTGCCCTGAAGCAGGACAATATCGGGATTCTCGGTGTCACCGTCAATGAATATCCTCTTTGCCTTAACCATTGAAAGCAGTGCAAGGAATGTGGCAACCATTTCCGATCTTGATTCCGATTTATCAAAAAAGCTTGAAAACTTATGTCTGTTTCCGGATTTGAATCTGTCTATAATTACCTGAATTCTGGATGTAACCGACACTATCTTGTGGGCAACGATTCCGCTGAATGCCTCCACGGGAGGCGGCAGGCGTCTGAGACCCTTGCCGACGGCGTTGATATATGCCTTGTAAATATCAAACGGCTCATGGATTCTTGTATAGGTCAGGTCCGCCTCTATTTTTTCCGGCTCTTTGCAGCCGAAGTCGAATCCCTGCTCGGATTCTCTGAGCTTGCCTGCGATATATTTACAATCTCTGTATTCTATGAGCTCTCCCCTGAGCTCTTCAACAAGCTTCTCGGCCTCCTCCTGCTTTGGAAGAAGCGAGACGGTCTTGATATAGATAAGACGCGCGGCCATTTCGAGAAACTCGCTCGAAACATCAAGATCCTCTTCCTGCATCTTTTTGACATATTCAAGATACTGCTCGATAAGCTCCATTATGGGCACATCGTTTATGCTTACCTGCTTTTTGCTTATCAGCTGCAGGAGCAGGTCCATCGGGCCCTCGAACACTTCGATTTTATACTGTAACTGTTCCAAATCAATTCACCAATCAATAGATTACCGCGTAACTGCCGAAAGGCAGACCGACAAGTTTTGTGACTCCCGTCATGACAAGCGAGCAGAGCGCGCTGAAAGGTCTTGACAGCAGGCCCGAAATCATAAGCACAAAAACACCTATGACGAGATATCTCTCGTATTTCATCACCTTGAAATAATATTTTGAAGGAAGGATGATATTGAGAATCCTCGAGCCGTCAAGCGGAGGAACAGGTATAAGATTAAACAGCGCGAGCGAAACATTTATGAGCGAAGCGTAAAGGCAGAAAAGCACCGTAACATTCGCCACAGTCATCGCCGTATTGACATACCACATATTCGCAAAATCCGCGAGCAGGGCAAAAAGCAGAGCCATTACCAGGTTTGAGCCGGGGCCCGCGGCAGCTGTCAGCGCCATGCCGAGCTTCGGGTTTTTGAAGTTTCTCGGGTTGATACCGACGGGCTTTGCATAACCGAAACCGCAGATGATTATCATTATGGTTCCGTAGATATCAAGATGGGCCAAAGGATTCAGCGAAAGGCGCCCCTTAAGCCTCGGAGTGTCGTCTCCGAGCAAATCGGCAACTCTCGCGTGAGCATACTCGTGAATCGGGAGCACACAGAAAACCGTGAACACACGAACGAGCATTCTTATGATGAACTGCGGACCTATACCGCCTCTGACAAGATCTAAAATCATTTCATTCTCCGATTACAAATCTTTTTATTGAATTGAAATCCTCACACGCGCGGGCGTTGCCGAATATTTCGCAAATCGCATCCGCCTGCCCCTCTCCGCATTCCGCTATCACGGGGCATCCGCCGAACTTGAGTGAGATTTCTTTTATCGCATAATAATATCTGAGCCCGTCCTCTCCTCCGTCGAGCGCCGTTTCCGGCTCCCTGCAGACCTCACGGTCAAGCCCGGGCAGCTCGGATGTCGGAATATAAGGGGGATTTGACACTATCAGGTCAAAACTGCCGGAGGGAAGTGAATCAATATCAAAAATATCGCCTTGTATAACCTGCGCATTTGAAACGCCGAGCTCTCTTGCGTTTTTATCAAGATACTCCAGTGCATCTGAGTATTTCTCTACGAGCACCACATTTGCATCCGGTCTTTCTTTTGCGATTGTAAGCCCTATACAGCCCGTACCTGCGCAAAGGTCAAGGACGGCGGGGCTTTTTTTATCGCGTAACATTTCAAGCGCAAGCTCAGCAAGCTGCTCTGTCTCCGGTCTCGGAATAAGCACTCCCTCGCCGACGCAAAAACTGCGGCCGAAAAAATCCCATTTCCCGAGAATATACTGAAGCGGTCTGCCCGAAACCCTCTCCCTGATTTTTGAGAGAAAACTTCCGGCGTCTTTTTCGGCAGTTTCGGTTTCTTTTGTCATCAGATACTCTGCGGTACCGATACCGAGCACGCTTTCAAGAAGCCAGCGGGATTCATTGGAGCAGTTTTCAATGCCCGCCGCACTCAGCATACGCTCACCGAGCGAAACCAGTTCAGCTCTCTTCATCTGCCGGGTCTTCCCGGGGAGATTCCGCACCGGCGCTGACGGTTTCGGCGGTCTCTTCCGTTTCTTCTGCAGCCGTTTCCTCTTCGGCCGTTTCCGTCTCAGCGGCTTCTTCGCCCTGCGCATCATCATCTTTATTCACCGGCATTTCCTCCTCGGGAACCTCGCCGGAGAGCGCCGCTTTCAGTGCGGCAATGGCAACCTCGCATATCTTTTCATCCGGCTCGGCTGTGGTGATTCTCTGCATGGCGAGCCCGGGAGCGGAAAGTGCCATTGTAAATTTATTGGGATATTTGCCTGCAAGCTGGATGAATTCAAAACCGATTCCCATAATCAGAGGAAGAAGCAAAAGCTTCACAACTATCCAGAGAGCTCTTATCTGAGTCAGTCCGCTCCAGATAATCGCAACAGCCGATGAAATCAAAATACTGAGTATTATCGTAACGAATATGAAGCTCGTGCCGCATCTCGGATGAAAGCGTTTCTCTTTCATGACATTCGCGGGCGTGAGTTTTTTGCCGTGCTCAAAGCAGAATATTGTCTTGTGCTCCGCGCCGTGATACATATAAACCCTGTGAATGTCTTTCATCTTTGAGGTGATGAACATATAGAAAACGAATATGATTATCCTGAGCACTCCCTCAAACAGCGGCCTGAATGTCGTTGTCTGCACGATATTGCCGAGAACAAGCTTGTCAAACAGAAATGACGGGAGCCAGATGAAAAGCACAAAAGCGAGACCGAAACCGAGCACCGAAGCGATTGTACCTATAACCGCCATCATCTTCGGCCCGAAATGCTCGCTGAGCCATTTGTCAAGCTTTGAATCTCCGGCATCCTCTTCTATGTCAAGAGCAGTCTTTTCCGCGCTCTCCATAAGAAGCTTGTATCCCATTATCATCGATTCGATAAAAGCAACCACACCCCTGATAAAGGGAATGTTGAAGAACTTGTATTTTTTACGGATTGAAGGAAAATCCTTCATCTCGGTTTCTATTCTCCCGTCAGGCATACGGCATGACATGGCCGTACCCTTGGGGCCTCTCATCATTATACCCTCAATAAGCGCCTGGCCGCCTACAGCAACGTAGGGGCAGCTCTTTTTATTTTTATTGTCTTTACTCATTGTCTTTCTCCCTTCCTTCAAGCGGGAATGTAAGT
Organism: Oscillospiraceae bacterium; assembly: GCA_902796295.1. Lineage (GTDB taxonomy): Bacteria > Bacillota > Clostridia > Oscillospirales > Acutalibacteraceae > CAG-177. Next base: position 658 of record CADBOL010000315.1, on the reverse strand, counting down.
TTAACCGAAGTTCCCTGCCCCTGCACGCTGTCAATCTCAAGACTGCCGCCGTGCAGATTCATTATCTCATCACAGACCGCGAGACCTATACCGGAACCGCGCACCGTATTATTTGCCTTGTAGAATTTTTCTTTTATGTGAGGCAGATCCTCGGGCGATATGCCGCAGCCGGTATCCGTTACTGTAATTATAAGACATCCAGGATCCGGTAAATCGGCGCTGACACTGACCCTGCCTCCCTGCTCCGTGTATTTCATGGCATTGTCAAGCACATTGATAAACACCTGCCTGACTCTCGACGCATCTCCCAGCCCGGGAGCAGACAATCCGGGAGTATTGTAAGCGATTTCTATTCCCTCCCGCTCAGACCGGTCTTTGAACGAGAAGACAACTTCGTCGAGCTCCGAAAGGAAATCTATCCTCGCGGTGTTAAGGCGCATCCTGCCGCTGCTCAGCCTTGAGAAGTCAAGAAGTTCCTCAACCATGTTGTTGAGACGCGCAGACTCGCTTATGATAATTTCCATGCCGCGTTCTCTCATTTCGGGGTCGCTGTCACCCATCTGCTGGATTGTTTCGCCCCAGCCTCTTATTGCCGTGAGCGGAGTGCGCAGCTCGTGTGACACGGTGGAAATGAAATCGTTTTTAAGTTTTTCCGTTT
>CADBOL010000314.1 GCA_902796295.1 Oscillospiraceae bacterium | reverse complement strand
TGGTGCCGGTGACCGGACTTGAACCGGTACGCAGTTGCCTGCGAGGGATTTTAAGTCCCTTGCGTCTGCCTATTCCGCCACACCGGCGCTATGGGTAGTATTATAAATCTTTAATCCCGTTTTGTCAATAATTAATACACAGTTAAAAATATTCAAAAAGTGTTTATCAATTCTTATTGATTTTATCTGTGTCATACTGTATAATCAGCTTATAATATAAGGATAGGAGTGATTGTATTGTATTGTACCAAATGCGGCAGTCAGCTGACCGATGACGGACTCTGCCCAACCTGCAATACAGTGGTTGCCGAGCCCGCAAAGCCCGAAGAAAAGAAAAAACTCAGAGGCCCCGAACCCGGTGCGAGAAACTATGCGGCTATTTTTACCGCGCTTCTTGTTTTTCCCGCTTCTCTCTGCACGGCAGTGGATCTGAGTTTTCACCGCTATGATTTCTGGTTCGGCTATGTTGTGGGCGCCATTCTTGTCGTATGGGTCTGCGCCGTTCTTCCGGTGCTGAATATTACGCCCGCTCCCATTACCGCGCTTATCTGTTTTGTCTCAATTGTCGGGTATGTTTTTTATGTGCTGATGAAGACGGGGCATATAGAGTGGCTCTTCCAGAGAGCACTTCCGCTGTTCATATTGTTTGCTGTGTTCGTCGCAATTGATGTTGCAATGATAAGCTCGAGAAAAATCGACCATCTCGCTATTCTTTCCGCAATATCATTTGAAATCGGAGTTTATATCATAGCCATTGAAGCTACATATACAAAGTCGCTCGCAAATCTTCACTGGTCTCCGATACTTGCCTGCGGCTTCATTTCCGTTTCGGCGATTTTCATAGCATTCTCATATATAGGCAAATCAAATAAAAAGAATAAATAATCCGAGAGGTGATAATCATGAAGCTGCCCGTTGCAGTTCAGCTCTATTCCGTGCGTAATGAGATGGAGCGTGATTTTTACGGCACAATCAGAAAAATGAAAGAATACGGATATGACGGTGTTGAGTTCGCAGGTCTTTTCGGTCAGAAGCCCACAGAGATCAGGGAATTCTGCAAAGAAACCGGGATCATTCCGATTTCGGCTCATGTACCGTATTATGATATGCTTGCAGATCCCGAAAAAGTGCTCTCCGATTATGCGGAAATCGGCTGTAAATATGTAGCTGTACCTTATCTTACGGAGGAGTGCAGACCCGGCACAGACGGTTTTGCCGGTACAATCGAGGGTATCAGAAAAATCGCGCAGGCCGCAAAATCAATCGGCATTCAGCTGCTCTATCACAATCATGATTTTGAATTCACAAAGATAGACGGGGAATATGCTCTTGATATTCTTTACTCCTCAATCGGCGAGGATCTGCTCAAAACCGAGCTTGACACCTGCTGGGTAAATGTCGGCGGCGAAGACCCTGCCGGTTATATCCTGAAATACTCCGGCAGATCGCCCGTTGTGCACCTCAAGGATTTCGTCATGAAGGGCAAAGCCGGCGGAAAGCTTTATCAGTTAATCGGTATCGATGACAGCGGTGAGGAAGAGGATGAGGATTCATTCAGCTTCATGCCTGTCGGTTACGGCTGTCAGGATATGCCCGCGATTCTCAGTGCCTGTGAAAAGGCCGGCGCGGAATGGGTTGTTGTTGAGCAGGATAATCCCGCAAAGGGAGCGACAGAGCTTGAATCGGTGAAACTCAGCAGAGATTACCTTAAAACACAGAATTATTAAAGGGAGGATAACATAATGGCAGAATCAATCCTTGATGCTTTCAAAAAGGATCACACGGTAAAAGAGAGAGACTTTTCAAAAAAAGTAAAGGTCGGTATTATCGGCACGGGCTGGATAGCCGAGGCTCACGTCAAAGCATATAAGAAATGCCCCGATGTCGAAATAGTTGCGCTTGCGGATCTTATTCCCGGCAAGGCCGAGGCTTTTTGCGAGAGATACAGCGTAGGCGACAATATCGCCTTCTTCCCGAGTCATAAGGAACTTATTGACTCAGGTATGTGCGATGCGGTGAGTGTCTGCACTTACAACGCCACTCACGCCGAGTGTACTATTTACGCGCTCAATCACGGCGTCAGCGTTTTGCTTGAAAAGCCGATGTGTGTTACCCTTGATGAGGCAGTTGAAATCTGCAAGGCCGACAAGGCGAGCAATGCCGTCCTCTCAATAGGATTCCAGCCGAGATTTGATGAGAATATGAAGATGCTCAAGCGCATTGTTCAGTCCGGTGAGCTCGGCAGGATCTATTATATCCAGACCGGCGGCGGCAGAAGAAGGGGAATACCCACTCCGTTCGGCACATCCTTTATCGAGAAAGAGACTGCCGGTATCGGAGCTTTGGGCGATATAGGCTGCTATTCGCTCGATATGGTTCTCAATTCAATCGGATATCCCAAGCCCCTTACAGTCAGCGGATATAAATCCGATTTCTTCGGTAAATCACCCGATTTCCCGCATCACGATAAATTCGGCGTTGACGATTTCGCAGCGGGCTTCATACGCCTCGAGGGCGATATTATCCTCGATTTCAGAATCGCGTGGGCAATGAATCTCGATACCCCGGGTGACACCATAATCATGGGTACAAAGGCATCTGTCAGAGTACCCTCAACAGAATGCTGGAACGGCTCAATCGGCGGACCGCTCGTAATCTACAAAGAGATAGCCGGGGAGCAGGTTGAGACAATAGTTCCCGAAAAAGAGAATGAGGCCGACTGCTTCGATATAAAGATCCGTTCATTCATTGACGCTGTCAAAGAAGGCGGCGCGGCTCCCGTTCCCAGCAGCGAGATTCTCTATAACCAGGCAATTATCGACGGCATTTCACGCTCCGCCGAGCTCGGCAGAGAGATTGAGATAGTTATTCCCGAAATCTGAGATTTCACAATATACAATTCACGGAGGTATTGACTTAATGGTACTTGCAGCAGTTGGCAAAAACGGAACAGGAAAAGACTTTTTCCTTGAGTATGTGGCAAAGACTTACGGCTTCCCGATGATTTCCATAGGCGATGTTGTCAGGGAGCTCGCGGCGAATGACGGCCTTGAGCTTACGAGAGACAATCTTCACGCAACATCAAAGAAATATATGTCCGAAAACGGCCAGACTTTCTTCCCCGAGATGATAGTCAAAAAGATTAAGGAATCCGAAAGCCCGAATTTCCTGGTGTCGGGAATCCGTCCTCCCTCGGATATCGAGGTTTTCAGAAAAGCGTTCGGAGATAAATTCGTGCTTGTAGATGTTGTTATAAGCGATGACGAGGTCCGTTATCAGAGAATGCTCGCAAGAGGAAGCGAAAGAGACGGAAAGAGCGTTGAGAAGCTGCGTGAAAACGACATCCACGAGGAAGAGATTTTCCAGACCAGCGTCAGCGAAAAAATGGCTGACTATGTTATGAAAAACGACGGCACCGTTGATGACTTTTATGCCGGTGTCAAAGATTTCTATGACAACTACCTCAAGGAAAAGCTTGACTGATAATACTCTGAAAGGTGCTGCCATTTAATGCCGCAGCACCTTTTTTATGCGGATAATACAATGAATACAGTTAATAAACCTAAGTTGTTTGCAAAAAATGATTTTTCATCGGGTCCGGTCTGGAAGGTAATCCTTATCCAGTCAGTTCCGCTTATTCTCGCTCAGCTTGTTCACCTGATGTATAATGTGGTTGACAGGATTTATATCGGCCATATGGGTGAAGACGGAAGCTTGGCGCTTACGGGGATAGGTCTGACATTTCCCGTCGTTACGCTGATAATGGGTTTTGCGGCTCTTTTCGGTAACGGCGGTGTTCCCCTGTTTTCAATTGCGAGGGGAGAGGGCAACAGCGAAAAATCAGGCATAATTCTCGGCAATTCTTTTTCTCTTATTGTTATCAGCTCTTTTGCGTTAACGGTGCTGTGCTTTATATTTAAAAAGCCCGTTTTATACGCATTCGGGGCAAGCGATGACTCATATGTTTACGCAAAGGATTATCTGACAGTTTACCTTTTCGGCACTGTATTTTCAATGCTTGCAACCGGTCTTAACGGTTATATCAGCGCACAGGGATTTCCTCAGACAGGTATGCTCTCAACCGTTATCGGAGCTTTGGTTAATATCCTGCTTGATCCCGTTTTTATCTTTGCTCTCAGACTCGGAGTATCGGGAGCCGCCGCCGCGACGGTTATCAGTCAGGCTGTTTCGTGCTTATTCGTCTTAAGGTTTCTCACAGGGAAAAAAGCCGAAATACCCCTGAAGGCGGCGAACACCGCGCTCAGAAAGAGTACGGTATCGGCAATCGTAAAGCTCGGAATCTCTAATTTTGTCATGCAGGGAACAGCCTGTGTTGTGCAGATAACATGCAACGCGACATTACAGACTTATGGCGGAGACCTGTTTGTCGGCATAATGACCGTTGTTAATTCCATCCGTGAAATCTTCATGCTGCCCGTTAACGGCCTGATAGGAGGTTCACAGCCGGTAATCAGCTATAATTACGGAGCGCGGAATTATGTCAGAGTCAAGCAGGGTATTAATTTCAACACCTTTTTCGGCGCGGCTTATACCCTTTTTGCCTGGGCGCTTGTCTACTTTTTCCCGAAACTGTGGTTCTCTGTTTTCCTTGAAGATGAGCAGATGATTGAAACGGGAATCGAAATGCTTAAAATCTACTTTTTCGGTTTTGTGTTTATGTCATTCCAGTTTGCGGGCCAGTCAACATTTCAGGCTCTCGGAGATGCCGGGCACGCCATATTCTTTTCTCTTTTGCGAAAGCTTATTATCGTTGTTCCGCTCACACTTATTCTTCCTTATATCGGATTCGGTGTCAAAGGCGTCTTTTATGCCGAG